>DATJEJ010000227.1:0-14495 GCA_035496795.1 Candidatus Omnitrophota bacterium | reverse complement strand
TCGGAACAAACGCGCGCGCCGGCGCAGGTCCCATTCCAAGCCCAAGCAGCGCGAACGCCCCGAGCACCGCGAGCGCGGCACCGGGCTTCCATCCAAGGACGCGTCCCTTCACGTGAGAACCTCCCCATCCAGGTCGTACCCCCGCACGGCGCGGATCCGGACCGTCACCCGGTCGCCCGGCACGAGCGCGGCGGCCGCCGCGCGCGTCCGGATCAGCGTCTTCCCGTCCACCTCGTAGCCCTGCTGCTCCACGCGACCCTCCCAGACGCCGTCCTTCGCGCCGGGCCCGTCGACACGCGCCGTCACCTCGCGTCCCACCCAGGCGCCCCACACGCGCGCGGCCACGCCGCGCTGCGCCGTGAGGAGGCGCCGCCGCCGCTCGAGCTTCACCCGTTCGGGAACCTGCTCCTTCATCCGCCCCGCCGGCGTCCCCTCCTCGCGCGAGTAGGCGAAGCAGCCGACGTGGTCGTAGGCGGCGCGCTCGACGGTGCGGAGGAGCTCCTCGAAGTCCTCGTCGGTCTCGCCGGGAAAGCCCACGATGAAGTGGGTGCGGATCGCCACGCCGGGCAGCCGGCTCCGGAGCGTCTCCATGAGGCGCTCGGTGTCGGCGCGGCGCACCTCGCGGCGCATGCGCCGGAGCATCGCGTCGGTGACGTGCTGCAGCGGAATGTCCACATAACGGCAGATCTTCGGTTCCTCTTCGAACGCGCGGATCAGCTCCTCGTTCCAGGTCTTGGGATGGGTGTAGTGCACCCGGATCCACTCGATCCCCGGAACGCCCGCGAGAGCGCGCAAGAGTTCGGGAAGGCGCGAGGTCCCGTAGCGGTCGGCGCCGTAGGACGTGGAGTCCTGCGCGATCAGGAGAAGCTCCTTCGTCCCCGCCTCCGCCAGCCGCCGCGCCTCCTCCACCACCGACTCCAGCGGCCGGCTCCGGAGATCGCCGCGGAGCGTGGGGATGATGCAGAAGGTGCAGCGGAAGTCGCAGCCGTCGGCGATGCGGAGATAGGCCAGGTGCCGCGGCGTCGAGACGGCGCGATGCGCGGCGAGATCGACCGCGGTGCCCGCGGGCCCCACTTCGAGGAGCGGTGCGGCGTCGCCGCGGCGCACCCGGTGCGCCACGCGCACGATCGCCTCCACCTGCCCGGTCCCGACGACGGCGTCCACCTCGGGGATCTCGCGGAGGATCTCCCCCTGGAAGCGCTGCGCCAGGCATCCCGCCACGATCAGGCCGCGCAGGCGCCCTTCGCGCTTCAGCGCGGCCAGCTCGAGGATCCGGTCGATCGACTCCTTCTGGGCGGGGCCGATGAAGGCGCAGGTGTTCACGACCGCGACATCGGCCTCTTCGGGCGACGCCGTCGTCGTGAACCCGCCGGAGGCGAGCAGGCCCGCCATGATCTCCGAGTCCACGAGGTTCTTGGCGCAGCCCAGCGTGACCAGCGCCACGCGGGACGTGGCGGCGCCGGCGTCCGCGTGCGGCTCGGTGCGGGCGCGCGCGGAGTCGCCGGCCGCGATCAGCTCGATCGGGACGCTCACGCGTCCTCGTCCAGCGAAGCGTGCGCCGCGCGCCGCTCGGCCAGCTCATGCTCGGTGACCAGCACTTCGCGCCCCTTCGCCCCCTCGGACGGCCCGACCACGCCGCGCTCCTCGAGAAGATCGAGCAGCCGCGCCGCGCGCGAGTAGCCGACCTTGAGCCGGCGCTGGAGCATCGAGGTCGAGGCCTGCTGGTGGAGCACGACGAGGCGCATCGCCTCCTCGAACAGCTCGTCGTCGCTCTCCGAATCCTCCAGGGCGCGCACCTGCTCCAGCGCGGAGTCGTCGGCCACGACCTGGCCCCCCTGAGCCTTCAGGAAGCCGACGACGCGCTCGATCTCCTCGCCCGACACGTAGGAGCCGTGGATCCGGTAGGGCTCCGGCTTTCCGGCCGGGAGGAAGAGGGAATCGCCGTGGCCGAGGAGGCTCTCGGCGCCGTTCATGTCCAGGATCACGCGCGAATCGGTGCGGCTCGCGACCTGGAAGGCGATCCGCGAGGGGAAGTTCGCCTTGATCATCCCGGTGATCACGTCCACCGAGGGGCGCTGCGTCGCGAGGATCAGGTGGATGCCCACCGCGCGCGCCATCTGCGCCAGGCGGCCGATCGGCTCTTCGATCTCCGCGGGCAGGAGCGCCATCAGATCGGCCAGCTCGTCCACCACCACGACGAGATACGGGAGCTTCGCGTCCGCGCCGGCCACGGCGGGGTCGAGACCCAGCCGGTTGTACGACTCGATGTTCCGCGCCCCGTGCTTGGCCAGGAGCTGGTAGCGGGTCTCCATCTGCTTCACGCAGTAGCGGAGCGCCTGCGCCGCCTTCTTCGGCTCGGTCACGACCGGCATCGCGAGGTGCGGGATCTTGTTGTAGGGCGTGAGCTCGAGCATCTTGGGATCGATCATGATGAAGCGCAGCTCGGCCGGCGTGCGCGTCATGAGCAGGCTCATGATCAGCGTGTTGATGCAGACGCTCTTCCCCGAGCCGGTCGCGCCCGCGATCAGCAGGTGCGGCATCTTCTCCAGCGAGGTCGTGAACGGCTCCCCCGCCACGTCCTTGCCGAGCGCGAACGGCAGCGCGTCCCCGCTCTCCTGGAACGTCTTCGACGTCACGATCTCGCGGAAGGAGACGAGCGACTTCTTGCGATTGGGGATCTCGATCCCCACCGCCGCCTTCCCCGGGATCGGCGCCACGATGCGAATCCGCTGCGCCTTGAGCGAGAGCGCGAGATCGTCCTGACGGTTGAGGATCTGGTTCACCTTCACGCCGGGCGCGGGCTCGTACTCGAACAGCGTGATCACGGGGCCGGGGTGCACTTCGGAGACCTTCCCCGCCACGTCGAAATCGGCCAGCGTGCGCTCCAACACCCGCGAGAGCTCGAGGAGCTCGGCCTCGTCCACCACGTGCGTCTTCGACTCGTGGCGGTCGAGGAGATCGACCGGAGGGAGCGCCGCGTCCATCGCGGGCGCGGGCGCCAGGGAGAGCCCCGATTCCGGACCGCCGGCGGTGCCGGGAACCCCGGGGCCGGATCCCAGTCCGCCCACGGTGGCCGGAGCGGTCCGCCGCTTCTCCGGCGCCGCGGGCGAAGGGGGCGGGAACGGGATCGACATCGACTCCGCGCGCGCCTCGTTTCGCGACACGATGCGCGGCTTGGACTCGCGCCGCGCGGCGGCCTCGCCCGCCGGTGGCGCGAACGCCGAGGCGAGCGCCTCCTCCTCCTCGACGATCGGGGCCTTCCGGCCGCGACGCGGGAGCTCGGGGGCGGCATTCTCCTCGGCCGGCGCGGCCGCGGCGCGCTTCCTGGGCGCCGGCGCGGGCAGAATGCGGGCGAGCAGCGCCGTGGCCGCGCGGCGAAGCGGAGAGGAGGCGCCCAGCTCGAAGGCGACCACGCCGATCACCACGAGCGCCGTGCCCAGCGCCAGCTCGCTGCCCACGCGCCCGAGGAGCCGGGTGGCGACCAGCCCGATCCATTCGCCGAGCCGTCCGGCCAGACCGCGGTTTCCGCCCGAGATAAGGTCGAGGAGCCCCAGCGCGAGCACGGCCCCGCACAGCCCGATCCCGGTGCGCAGGGCGAGGTCGCCCGCGGGGCGAAGCCGGATCCGGTTCCACCCCCAGGCGAGGAGGACGACCGGCGCGAGCCAGGCCCCCACCAGGCCGAGGAAGCCGACGAGACCCGAGGCGACGAACGCGCCGACGACACCGCCCTGGTTCCGGACGGCGCCCGTGGAGAGGAGATCGGCCGTGGTGTCGCGGGCGTCGCGCGTGAAGAGGGCGAGCGCGACGAAGAGGGCGACCGAGAGAAGGCAGAGCCCCAGGATCTGGTACTTGCGGCGGACGGGTACCCGTCCCAAGAGCCACATGCCGGTGTGGTCGCTCCTACGTTCCCTGCTGCCAGGACGCGAGGTACGCGACCTGCTCGGGCGTCAGCGTGTCGATGCGGACTCCGAGCGCTTCCAGCTTCAGGCGCGCGATCTCGGCGTCGACCGGAGCGGGAATGGCATAGACGTTCGGCTTCAGCTCCTTCGCGTGCGTTTGCAGATATTCCAGCCCGAGCGCCTGGTTGGCGAAGCTCATGTCCATGACCGAGGCGGGGTGCCCCTCGGCGGCGGCGAGGTTGATGAGCCTTCCTTCGCCCAGGACGAACACCCGCTTGGCGCCGAGCGTGAACTCCTGCACGAAGGGGCGCATCTCCCGCGTGGCGGAGGCTTCCTTCGCCAGCGCCTCGAGGTCGATCTCCGCGTTGAAGTGACCGGAGTTCGCGACGATGGCGCCGTCCTTCATCAGACGGAAGTGCTCCATGCGGATCACGTTCAGATTCCCGGTGACGGTGACGAACACGTCGCCGACCTTCGCCGCCTCGGAGGCGGGCATGACCGGAAAGCCGTCCATCACCGCTTCGAGCGCGGGAAGCGGATCGATCTCGGTCACGATCACGTGCGCGCCCATCCCCCGGGCGCGGCTCGCCAGGCCCCGGCCGCACCATCCGTAACCCAGCACGACGAACTTGGAGCCGGCCAGGAGCCGGTTCGTGGCGCGGAGCACGCCGTCGATGGTGCTCTGTCCGGTTCCATAGCGGTTGTCGAAGAGGTGCTTCGTCTTGGCGTCGTTCACGGCGAGGATCGGGTAGCGGAGCGCCCCATCCTTGGCCATGGCGCGGAGGCGGATGACCCCGGTGGTGGTCTCCTCGGTCCCGGCGATGACGCCCTTGGCGTCGGCCGCGCGCTGGGTGTGGAGCACGGTGACCAGGTCGGCGCCGTCATCCATGGTGAATTCGGGACGCACGTCGAGGCAGGCCGCGATGTGCTTGTAGTAGGTCTCGGGGTTCTCTCCCTTGATCGCGAACGTCGGGATCTCCAGCCGATGCGCGAGCGCCGCGGCCACGTCGTCCTGCGTCGAGAGCGGATTGCTGGCGCAGAGCGCGATCTCCGCGCCGCCGGCCTTGAGCGTCGTCATGAGATTCGCGGTCTCGGTGGTGACGTGCAGGCAGGCGGCGACGCGCCGCCCCCGGAACGGCTTTTCCTTCAGGAAGCGCTCGCGCACCTGGCGCAGGACCGGCATCTCCCGCTCGGACCACTCGATGCGACGGAGTCCTTCTTCGGCCAGCTTGGGGTTCGCCACATGTCCCTGCGGCGTCATGGCGACCATCGTCTCAGGCGTCACGCTTCAGCTCCTCCACGCGGTCGAGGAGCTCCCACTGGAACCCCTCGTTGTCGCGTCCGAAATGTCCGTAGGCCGCGGTGCGCCGGTAGATCGGCTTCCGCAAATCGAGCGCATGGATGATCGCCTGCGGCCTCAAGTCGAAATGTTTCCGCACCAGCTCGCCGAGCCGGGCGTCCGGCACCTTGCCGGTGCCGTGGCTGTCCACCATCACCGAGACGGGCTCCTCGACGCCGATGGCGTAGGCGACCTGAACCGTCACGCGGTCGGCCAGGCCGGAGCCCACCAGGTTCTTCGCCACGTGCCGCGCCGCGTACGAGCCCGAGCGGTCCACCTTCGTCGGATCCTTCCCGCTGAAGGCGCCCCCGCCGTGCCCGCCGAAGCCGCCATAGCTGTCGACGATGATCTTCCGGCCGGTCAGTCCCGTGTCCGCGCGCGGGCCGCCCAAGACGAACCGGCCCGTGGGGTTGATGTGATAGACCGGATCCTTGTCGACCAGTCCCTTGGGGAGGGCCGGCCGGATGATCTCGTCGATGATGCGATCGCGGAGCCGGGCGATCTCGGCGTCCCCCATCTCCGCGTGCTGGGTCGAGAGCACGACCGTGTCGATCCGCTTCGGCACGTCGTCCTCGTACTCGACCGTGACCTGGGACTTGCCGTCGGGGCGGATCTCCGGAAACTTCCCCGACCGCCGCGCGTCGGCGAGGGCCTTCGTCAGCCGGTGCGCCAGCATGATCGGGAGCGGCATCAGCTCCGGCGTCTCGCGCACGGCATAGCCGAACATCAGCCCCTGGTCCCCCGCGCCGCGGCGGTCCACGCCCTGCGCGATATCGCGCGACTGCTCGTCGATCGCGGTCAGGACCGAACAGGTCTCCCAGTCGAATCCGTAGTGCGGGTCGTCGTACCCGATCGAGCGGATCGTCTCCCGCACGATGCGCGGGATGTCGACGTAGCACTTCGTGGTGATCTCGCCGGCGACCAGCGCCAGGCCGGTCGTCACGAGCGTCTCGCAGGCGACCCGCCCGAAGGGATCCTGACCCAGGATCCCGTCGAGGACCGCGTCGGAGATCTGATCGGCCACCTTGTCGGGATGGCCCTCGGTAACGGATTCGGACGTGAACAGCATGGAATGGCGCAGGCGCGGGTTCTGCCGCGCCACCGGTGCGGTCTGCGTTGCGGGAGCGCTCACGAGACTTCGACCTCCGAAGAGTCGCCGACGTTGAGGCGATGGTAGCCGCCGCGGACGAGCGCGTTCTCTCCGATCACCGAGAGATCCAGCAGCACGTCCTCGACGACGGCGCCATCATTGACGATCGAGTTCTTGATCACCGAGCGGCACACCTTCGCCCGGGCACCGATGGATGCGTGGGGGCCGATGACCGAGTGCGTCACCTCCGCGGTCGGGTCCAGCGCGACCGGGGGCAGGATGATCACGCCCGGCCGCTCGACATGGTTCCCGGCCACGTCGAGGAGCGCGCGATTGGTCTCGAGCAGGGCGTCGGTCTTGCCGCAATCATACCAGCCCTCCACCCGGAAGGGGCGAAGGTCCGCGCCCCGCGCGAGCATCTCCGCGAGGGCGTCGGTGAGCTGGATCTCCCCCTTGGTGCGCTTGCCCGAGCGCTCGATCTGCTCCAGGCAGGAAAAGAGGAGGGGCGAGTCCTCGAGATAGTAGAGCCCGACCAGGGCCAGGTTCGATTTCGGGTGCTCGGGCTTCTCCACCAGCGACACGATCCTCCCGTTCTCGATCTCGGCCACTCCAAAGCGCCGCGGGTCTTCCACCTCGCGCACGCCCACCTTCGATCCGCCGGTCACGAGCCCCCGCAGATCGGCGCGGACGATCGTGTCGCCGAGCAGGATCAGGCTCGGCGCCTTTCCCACCGCTTCGACCGCGCGGGACACGGCGTGCCCCAGCCCGAGCGGCTCCTCCTGCACGACGCAGGAGACCTCGAGGTCCGTGCGCGACGCGCCGTACGCCCGGATGCGCTCGCCGTGCGGGCCCGGCCCGATGACGAGCACCACGCGCTCCGGACTCACGAGCGCGATCTGATCCAGGATATGCCCCAGGATCGGCTTCCCCGCGACAGTGAGCAGCGCCTTGGGGGTGGTGATGGTGTGCGGCCTGAGGCGCGTTCCCGCCCCCGCGACCGGAATGACGGCGACCGGCCTCACCGGCGGAGCGCTTCCTTCAGCGACTCCACGCCCGGAAGGGCGCTCGGATCCACTCCGTTGGCGAGCGCGAGGTAATAGCTCACGAAATCTCCCAGGGCGGACGCTCCGAGGAGCCGGGCCGCCGCGTCCTCGCCCGGGACGAGGACTTCGACCCCGACGATGCCCCTCCGCTTCAGGTACGCGGCGAGCCAGGCGAAGCGCGCGGCGATCCGCGGGTGCTCCTCCGGCTCCCGGAGCAGCACGACCGCGAGGCGCCCCACCGCGGCCTTCGGCCCGGCGAAGCCGTCCACCTCGTTGTGATTCATCTCGGGAAGGACCGAGGCCCACGCGAGCTGCTTGGCGTTCTCGTTGAGCTGGCCCTTCCATCGCTGTGCGACCGCGGCCAGTCCGCGCTCCCCCCCGATCACCAGGACGGCGCGTCCCGCCAAGCGTATCGCCAGTTTTTTGGCTAAGTTGCGCGATTGTAGCACACGCGTCCCGCAGTCCGAAACCACCCGCTCCACGGCCTCCGCGGCGCCTTCCATGCGGTCGCCGAGGCCGGGGACCACGCCCACGTGGGAGGCCACCGCGGCCAGGGTGGCGAAGGAGTACCCGAGCGCCGCTCGGGGCGGGTGTCCCGGCGGGAGGAACGCCGCGGGAATCCCGGCCGCGCCGGCCTGCGCGGCGAGGGTTCCTCCGGTCGAGAGGACGCATGCCCGCGCCCCGATCGAGCGCGTCGCCTCGAAGGCGGAGAGCGTCTCCTCGGTCTCTCCGGAATAGGAGGAGAAGACGAGGAAATCCTCGGGCGAAAGCCAGGCCGGCGGCAGGTAGTGGCGGACCACGTGCACGGGCGCCATCCCCTCGCGCTCGGCGATGGCGCGCAGCAGGTCCCCGGCGATCGCGGAACCTCCCATGCCAAAGACCACAAACCGCCGCGGCACGCCGGGCGTGAGGCCGCGCAGGGCCGGGGCCGCGATCGACGCGCCGGCCCGGATCTGCTCCGGGAAGGACTCGATGCGCGCCGCCATCCCGTGGGGGTCGAGACGCTCCCGGCGCCCGGGGTCGTCCAGCGGCGTTTTCGCTTTCGGAGCGGAACCTTTCCGCGCCGCGGGCTTCCGCGCGGCCGCGCTCCGTCCGGCCGGCTTCCGCGCCGGGCTCACGCCGAGAAGTACTGCGGGAAGCGGCGGCTCATGAAGTCGGTCACGATCGTGCGCACCTCCGAGGGGGTGGAAAGGCTGAGGCATCGCTGCGCCAGACTCACCGCCTCTTCGTACATCGAGGCGCGGAGGATCGTCTTGATCTCGGGCAGGAGGTAGGGGCTGACGCTCAGGTCGGCGACGCCGAGGCCCAGAAGGAGCACCGCGTACAGCGGCTCGCCCGCCATCTCGCCGCAGATCCCCACGCGGATGCCGAACCGCTGCCCCGCCTCGATCACGGTGCGGATGGCGCGGAGCACCGCGGGATGCAGCGGCTCGTAGACTTCGGCCAGCGATTCGTTCCCCCGATCGACGGCCAGCGTGTACTGGATCAGGTCGTTGGTGCCGATGCTGACGAAATCCGCCTCGCGCGCGATCAGGTCGATCGCGAAGACCGAGGCGGGCGTCTCCACCATGACGCCCAGCGGCACCTGCTCGGCCATCGGCACGCCCTCGTGCGCCAGCTGCCGCCGCACGCGCGTGACGATGGCGCGCGCGCGGCGGAAATCCTCGAGACCCACGACCATCGGGAACATGACCCGCACGTTCCCGCAGGCGGTGGCGCGCAGGATCGCCCGCACCTGGGTGCGGAAGATCTCCTCGTGCCGGAGCGAGAAGCGGAGGCCGCGCATGCCGAGGAAGGGATTCCGCTCGACCGGCGTGCCCAGGTAGCTCGCGAACTTGTCGCCCCCCACGTCCAGCGTACGGATCGTGACCGGGCGCGGCGCCATCGCCTCGACGATCGACTTGTAGGTTCCGAACTGCACCTCTTCGGTCGGCAGCGAGCGGCGCGAGAGGTAGAAGAACTCGGTGCGGTAGAGCCCGATGCCGTCCGCGCCGTTCTCCAGGATGCCCGGGAGCTCCTCGGGCACTTCGAGATTCGCGCCCAGGGAGATCACGCGACCGTCCGGCGTGACGCACCGCTCCTCGCGCAGCACGGCGAGGTTCGCGTTCAGCTCTTCGTACCGGCGCTTCTTCCGGCGGTGCTCCTCGAGGATCTCCGGCTCGGGATCGAAGACCGCCACGCCGCGCGTGCCGTCCACGAGCGCGGTGGCTCCCTCGCGCGCCGCGTCCATCGCGCTCTTCAGGCCGACCACGGCGGGAATCCCCCGGGCGCGCGCCATGATCGCGGTGTGCGAGGTGCGGCCGCCGAGGTCGGTCGCGAAGCCGAGGATCTTGTCGCGCGGGGCCAGGGCCATCTCGCTGGGCGGAAGGTCGGCGGCGACGATCAGGGAGGGGACGCTGAGCTCGCTCAGCGATCGGGAGCGCACGCCGCCCAGCTTCTCGAGCACGCGGCGGCGCACGTCGCGCACGTCCAGGGAGCGGCCGCGGGTGTACTCCCCGTCGGCCTCCTCGAGCCGCGCGGCCACCGTGGTCAGGATCCTCCGGTAGCAGAACCCGGCCGTCCGGAGATCGCGCTCGATCGCCTGCATGGTGCGGGAGGTCGCCTCGGGATCGTTCAGGATCTCGAGCTGCGCGTCGAGGATCCCCGCGTGCTCCTCGCTCGTCTCGGCGGCGATCTTGTCCCGCAGCTCGCGCACCTCGGCCGTGGCGGCGGCGATCGCCTCGCGGAAGCGGGCCTGCTCGGCCCCGACCTGATCCGGGGCGATCGGCCCCGAGGGGATCTCGATCTCCTCGGGGTCCACGATGTGGACCGGTCCGATGCCGATGCCGGGCGAGGCCGCGATGCCGGTGAGGATGTTCATTCTTCCCCGAATTTGTCGTTCACGACGCGGACCAGGGCCGCGAGGGCTTCGACCTCGTCTTCGCCCTCGGTCCGGAGGAGGATCTCCGCACCCCGCTCGGCCGCGAGCATCATGACGCCGAGGATGCTCTTGCCGTTCACCTCGAGACCGTCGCGTCCCACGATGACGTGCGACGAGTACTTGGCGGCCTCCTTGACGAACACGGAGCAGGCGCGCGCGTGCAGCCCGAGCCGGTTCTGGATCGTCACCGTCTGTTCGACCACCCTTCCCCTCCCCTAGACCCAGGCCGCCATGACGCATCCCGCGAGCAGCGCGACGAGCGCGATCTCGACCGGACGGCCAGACGCCGCCCGCCGGCCGATCAGCCCCACGCCGGCGCCGAGAGCGACGGGCGTCAGCATCAGCGCCCAGGCGGCGCCGCCATCGGCCGCGCCGCTCTTGGCCGCCGCGCCCACGGGGCCCTGACCCAGGGCCGCGAAGGCCAGGAAGGCACCGAACGCGAACGCGCCGACACGCTCCAGAATCGCGTTTCGTTCGGAGAGTTGAAGCGAGCGGAGGAGCGCGGCCGGCCGGTCTCCCTCCCGGTAGCCGCGCGCGACGCCGGCGAGCCGGTACGGCAAAGCGACGGCATTGTACGTCAAAAGCAGGAACAGGGGACAGAGCAGCACCCGGAGATCCGGGGCGCCCGACGCGGGCGGCGGCAGCACGAGCAGGGCGATCACGCCCAGGAGGCCGGCGAGCGGACGGAGCGTCACCCAGAAGAGCGGGTCCCCGAGGCCGGCGAGCGGCGTGGCCATGGCGCGCTTCGCGCCGTCGATCGTCGCGTCGGAGATCGGCTCACCGGCCGCCCGGCGCTCCTCGAGGCGCGCCGCGGCGCCCAGAACGAAGCCCGCGAGGAGCGGATGCGTGGCGAAGTAGGCGAGGTGACGGCGGAGCGCTTCGCCGCGCTCGGCGGGGTCGGCGTAGAGCCGGCGCAGGAAGGGAATCATCGCGAAACCGAAGCCCAGCCCCTGCATCCGCTCCGGCTGCAGGAGCGCCTGGATGTGGAGCGATCGCGACGTCGCGCGTCCGAAGTCGGTCTTGGGGAACCGGTCGCTCACGGAGTCGCCGCCTTCAGTCCCTGGAGCAGGAAGGCCACGACCAGCGCCCCGAGCGCGGCCCAGCGCCATCCGTGGCGCCGCCCGCGCACGTGCGCGCCGAATCCCGCGGCCGCGGCGGCGCCCAGGAGCACCGCGAAGACGATGCCCGCGCGCCGCGCGGTCAGCTCGCCCGCGAATCGAGGCAGGTAGCTGAGCGCGGCCCAGAGGAGGAGGATGGTTCCCCCCCACGACCACGCCGCGCCGACCAGGAACGTCCGGCCGAGTCCCGCCCAGTAGAAGCGGTCGAACGCGGCGACGTCCCCGGCCGCGGCGAGGGCCTCGGCGCGCGCGACCGTGGCGGCACCGGGGCGGTGGAGACGCGCGAACCATCCTCCCAGCACCGCCGAGAGGAGCCCCGCCGCCACGCCGATCACGACCCACAGGATTCCGCCGGCCGAGACCGCGAGCGCGGGATGGAGGCGCGGAAGCGCCAGCAGCGCGACGGCGCTCCCCACCACCGAGGCGGTCGCGGTGTCGCGCGGCGCCTGCGCCGCCGGGAGCGCGGGATCGGTCAGGAGGAGCTGGAGGATGGCGCCCACCGCAAGCGGGATCCGGAGCGCCCAGAGCTCCCACTCGGGGCCGGGATTGATCAGGGCCCCCGCCAGGCACGCGCCGACCAGGGGCTGGCTCAGCATGAGGCTCCATCCCGCGGCGCGATCGACCGCGAGGATGCCGCCCACCACCGAGACGCGGATCAGCTCGCCGACCAGGGCGCCTCCCCGGCGCGGCCGCCGCGCGCGCGCGCCGTCACGAAGCGCTCCCGGGCAGGAGCTCTTCGAGCGGGTGCTCGGGATTGCTGGGCAGGTCCCGCGCCGCGACCCGAACCCCGAGCGCGGCCAGGCGCCGGAGCCGCGCGCGGTCCTGTTCGTCCAGGAACACGTACGGGAGCACCGGTGCCTTCCCCGGCGCGTGGTGCAGACCGCCGACGTTGAGGTCGGAGATCGGAAAGCCTCCCTGGACCAGCCGCAGCGGCTCGTCCAGCCCCGGGAAGAGCAACACCGCCCGCTCGCGCTCCACGAGGGCGCGCGTCTCCGGGGCGAGCGCCTCGAGCACCGAGACGCAGCGGCCGGAGGCGTCCTCGGGCACGGCGAGCAGATAGAGATCGCCGCGGGCGGGATCGGCTGCGAGCTCGTCCGAGACGACGAGGTACAGGGTGGGGCGAAGCGCACGGCCCCAGCCGTGGGCGACCTGCCCGTGGACCAGCCGGTCGTCGACGCGCGCGAGGAGCAGCGGCACTAGTAGAGGACGATCCCCGCCTTCCCCTTGGCTTCCATGCGCGCGAGGAGCTGTTCCAAGGGGATGGCGTCGCGGTTGTAGAAGAACTCGAGGAGCATCGGGAGGTTCACGCCGGCGATCCGCTTCACCGTCCGCGCGGCGGGATCGGCGCGCCGCGTGGCGATGCCGCAGCTGCCCGCGGCGAGATCGCTGAACAGGACGACGGGCATCCCCTCGGGGAGGCCGGCGATCTCCGCGTCGATCCGGTCGCGGAGCCCGTCGGCCGAGAGCCCGCTGTTGCTCACCGTGATCACCTCGGATTGCGCGCCGAGGATGGCCTCGACCGTCCGCACCAGCTCCTCGCCCAGCACGCCGTGCGTGACCAGGATCGCGACCGGTCGCGCGCCTCCGGCGGAGCCGTTCATGCCGGCTATTCCGTGTCGTCCCGGACGAGCGGGCTGGAGAGGACCTTCATGCGCATCGATTCGAGCAGCCGGTCGTTCAGCGCCCGCGCGGGATGATAGCCGTAGACCTTGACCAGGTGGTTCAGCGCGACCACTTCGGCGATGACGGTGATGTTCTTCCCCGGAAAGATGGGAATGGTGACCAGCGGGATCTCGACGTCGAGATGCTTCACCGTCTGCTCGTCCATCCCGAGGCGCTCGTAGTCGCGCGCCTCGCTCCAGTCGGTCAGGTGGACCTCCACCTCGACGCGCTTCTGCCCGCGGATCGAGCGGATGCCGAAGATCGACTGGACGTCGATGATGCCGAGGCCACGGATCTCCATCGTGTGCTTCAGGACTTCGTTGCACGACCCGATCAGGATGTCGCCGTGGCGCCGCGTGATCCGGACCACGTCGTCGGCGACCAGGCGGTGGCCGCGCTCCACCAGGTCGAGGGCGGTCTCGCTCTTGCCGATGCCGCTCCGTCCGGTGAAGAGCAGGCCCACGCCGTAGACGTCCACGAGGGAGCCGTGCGTCGTGACGTGCGGGGCGAAGACGAAGTCGAGATAGGCCGTGAGCTGATGGATGAACGGGGTCGTGTCCTGCGGCGTGCGGAAGACCGGGACCGCTTCCCGGTTCGCCCGGTCGAGGAGGCCGCCGGGAAGATCCAGCCCCTTCGCCACGATGATGCAGGGGACGCGGAACTGGAAGAAACGGTCCAGCGCCTCGGTCTGCTCTTTCGGTCCCAGGGTCTGGAAGTAGGCGATCTCGGTGCGGCCGAAGATCTGGATGCGCTCGGCCAGGAAGTTCTCGGTGAAGCCCATGAGCGCCATCCCGGGCCGGTTGATGTCGCTCATGGTGATCGGAATCTTCGAATCGCTGGAGTCCGACAGGAGCTCCAGGCTCAGCTGCTCCTTCTGGCGCTCGTAGAGCTGCGCGACCGTGAGGGTCGGCGGACTAGTCGAGCTCAAGGAGCGCGACCTCCCGGTCCCCGAGACGATAGACGACGCGCAGACCCGAGTTCGTCCCGCGCTCCGAGAAGACGAGCACCGGCTTGTTTCCCTTGAGGAGCGCGCGGGCGGCCTGCTCCGCCGAGAGGAGCGGCGCGCGCGTCTTCTGGCGCACGACCGAGATGCAGGCCGGGCGCGTGCTCGGGAGCTGGAGCGACTCCAGCTCGGCCGGCTCGGCGCGCATGGCCGGGGCGCGCTTCTTCTTGTCCTTGAGGCGATCCTTATGGCGCGTGAGCGCTTTCTCCTGCTTGGCCAGCACCTGGTCCAGGGCCACGAGCGGGTCCTGGTCGGTGCCGCGGGTCAGCAGGTCGACGGCGTTGCCGTGCAGGCGGATCTCGGCGATGTGCCGGAAGCCCTCCTTGGTGACGACCAGCTCCGCCCGGATGAGGCTGGGATAGAAGCGCGCGAGCTTCTGGATGCGGGCCTCCGCGGATTCGCGAAACGCGGGGGTGGGCTT
>DATJEJ010000226.1:0-3572 GCA_035496795.1 Candidatus Omnitrophota bacterium | reverse complement strand
GCGGGAGCGGGGAGTGCCGCGATCCAGCGATAGGCGTCCCCGGGGCGCGCGACGAGGCCGATCCAACCCTTCCCCGGACCGCGCGGCTTCAGGGACGTAAGCCGCGCGATGCCGGGCGCGCTGGCGGCGAGCGCGTGATAGCCGTAGAGGCCCTCGGCGGGCAGGATCGCCACGCCACCCTCTCGGAGCACCGCCCCGGCGCGCCGGACCGCTTCGTCCCGCTTCGCGTCGCCGGGCCCGCTCAGGACGATGCGCTCGGCCACGCGCGCGTCCCGCGCTACAGCTTCTCGCCCCGGGCGAGCCGTTCTTTCAAGTCGTCCAGCTTGATCTGGAGCGCGGGATCGGCCAGGGCCAGGATCTGCGCCGCGAGCACCGCCGCGTTCTTCGCGCCGGCCGAGCCGATCGCCACGGTCGCGACCGGCACGCCCGCCGGCATCTGCACGGTGGAGAGGAGCGCGTCCGCGCCGCCCAGGGGCGAGCCGCCCAGCGGCACGCCGATCACGGGGCGCGTGGTGTGCGCCGCGACCGCGCCGGCGAGGTGGTTCGCCATCCCCGCCGCCGCGATGAAGACGTGGACGCCGCGCGAGGGCCCCTGACGCACCAGCTCGCGCACGCGGTCGGGGCTGCGATGGGCCGAGGCCTGTTCCAGCTCGTTGGGAATGCCGAGCCGGTCCAGCACCTTGACCGCTTCCTCCAGCGTGCCGCGGTCCGACTCGCTCCCGATCAGGATCATCACCTTGGGCGCGCTCACGACGCCGCCCCCGCTTCGAGCGGCTTCGCCGCGATGTCCTTCCGGTAGCGCATCCCGGGAAATCCGATTCGCGCCACGGCGCCGTAGGCGGCCTCGCGCGCGCGCTCGAGCGTCTCGGCGCGCGCGGTGATTCCCACGACCCGCCCGCCGGAGGTGACCCAGCGGTCGCCGCGGCGATCGATGCCCGCGTGGAAGATCGAGAGGCCGTGCGGCCAGGGGCCCTCGAGACCCTCGATCGGGACGCCCGATTCCGAGCGCTCGGGATAGCCGCGCGAGGCGAGCACGACGCAGACCGCCGCGCCCTCGTGCGCGATGAACGCGGCGTGCCGCTCGGCCGGGAGCGCGCCGCGCGCCGCGGCGCGGAAGAGCGGAAAGGGGTCCTCGGCCAGCAGCGGGAGGACGACCTGCGCCTCGGGATCGCCGAAGCGCGCGTTGAATTCGAGCACGTGCGGGCCCTCGCGGGTGAGCATCAGTCCAACGTACAGAATGCCTCGGTACGGCGTTCCCTCCTCGCGCAGCGCGCGGAGCACGGGATCGACGATGCGGCGGCCGATCGCGATCGCCTCCTCGGCCGGCGGGACGCGCGCGGGCGCGCAGGCGCCCATGCCGCCGGTGTTGGGGCCGCGATCGCCGTCCTCCAGGCGCTTGTGATCCCGCGCGGCGGGAAAGAGCATCCAGCGCTCGCCGTCGGTGAGCACGAGCAGCGAGGCTTCCTCCCCGCGCAGGCACTCCTCCACCACGACGACGTCGCCGGCATCGCCCAGGACCCTTCGACGCATCATCGCGTCGATCGCCTCGCGCGCGGTCTCGCGCGATTCCGCGATCACGACCCCTTTCCCCGCCGCGAGCCCGTCGGCCTTGAGCACGACGGGATAGCCGAGCTGATCGGCGGCGCGCTCGGCGTCCTCCGGCGTCTCGGCGATCACGCAGCGCGCCGTCGGGAGTCCCAGCGCGAGCATGCGCTCCTTCGCGTGGCGCTTGCTCGTCTCCAGGCGCGCTCCGGCAAGGCCGGGCGCCAGCACGTCGATCCCCACACCGCGGAGCGAATCGCCGATGCCCAGCGCGAGCGAGGACTCGGGGCCGATGACCGCGAGATCGATGGAGTTCCGGCGCGCCCACGCCGTGAGCCCGCGAACGTCGGTGGTCGCGATCGGCACCCGCTCGGCGACCGGCTCCATCCCGGGGCTTCCCGGCGCGACCAGCACGTGGGGATGGGACGGCGAATCGTGCAGGGCGCAGACGATCGCGTGCTCGCGACCACCCTGCCCCACGACCAGAATCCGGGGTCCGACTTCCATCAGCCCTCCCCGCCGAGTGCGCTCTTGAGCGCGGCCTGGAGCTTCTCGGGGTGGGCGCGCCCGCGCGACTGCTTCATCGCCTGGCCCACCAGGAACGCGAAGGTCTTCTCCTTGCCGGCCCGGAACTCGGCGGCGGGGCCGGGATTCGCCGCGATCACCTCGCGCGCGAGCGCGAGGAGCTCCGCTTGGCTCTCGATCGGGGCCAGGCCGTGACGGCGCACCAGCTCGTCCGGGGCGGCCGCGTCGGTGAGCATCAGCTCGAAGAGCTGCTTCGCGATCTTCCCCGAGATCGCCCCGCTCGCGATCATCCCGATCATCGCGCCGAGCCGGTCGGCGCGAATCGGGAAGGTCTCGATCGGCTGGCCCGTCTTGTTCCGGATCGCGTTCACCTCGGTCATGACCCAGTTCGAGGCGAGCTTCGGCTGTCCCGACGCGGCGGCCGCCTCCTCGTAGTAGGCCGCGAGCGACCGCGTCTCCGTGAGCACTTCCGCGTCGTATTCGGGGATGCCATGGGCCGCGACCAGCCGCTCCCGCAGCGCGTCCGGCAGCTCGGGCAGCTCGGCCCGCACCGATTCGATCCACGCCGGCTCGAGGTCGAGCGGAAGGAGATCGGGTTCCGGGAAGTAGCGGTAGTCGTGCGCCTCTTCCTTGCTCCGCATCGTCTCGGCCACGCCGCGCGCGGAGTCCCAGAGCAAGGTCTCCTGCGTCACGCGCCCGCCCGACTCCACCACGCCGATCTGCCGGGCGATCTCGAACTGGATCGCCTTCTCGACGTAGCGGAAGGAGTTCAGGTTCTTGATCTCCGTCTTGGTGCCGAACTCCTTCGCCCCCCGGAGCCGCACGGAGACGTTCGCGTCGCAGCGGAGGCTCCCCTCCTCCATGTTGCCGTCGCAGACGTCCAGGTAGACCAGGATCTGCTTCAGCTTGGTGAGGTAGAGGTAGGCCTCGGCGCCCGAGCGGATGTCCGGCTCGGAGACGATCTCGATGAGCGGCACGCCCGCGCGGTTCAAGTCCACGCGCGTGGTCTCCACCCCCTCCTTACCCTCGGGGTGGAGCGACTTCCCGGCGTCCTCCTCGAGGTGGATGCGCACGAGGCCGATCCGCTTGTGCGCCTCTTCGTGGTGGATCTCGACCTCGCCCCCCTCGCAGAGAGGCCGGTCGTACTGCGAGATCTGGTAGCCCTTCGGCAGGTCGGGATAGAAGTAGTTCTTCCGCGCGAACACGCTCCGGTGATTGATGCGCGCGCCGACCGCCAGTCCGGTCATGACGGCGAAGCGCACCGCCCGCTCGTTCAGCACCGGAAGCACGCCGGGGAGCCCGAGGCATACGGGACAGACCTGGGTGTTCGGAGGGGCGCCGAAGCGCGTCGAGCATCCGCAGAAGATCTTGGACCGGGTCTTGAGCTGCGCGTGCACCTCCAGCCCGATCACCGCTTCATATCGGGCCAGAACCGACGCGTCGCGGTCGGTCGCCGCGGCCTTGGCGGCGCTCACGCGCTCACCTCCGTGGCGATCGGCGGAGCC
>DATJEJ010000225.1:0-8054 GCA_035496795.1 Candidatus Omnitrophota bacterium | reverse complement strand
GAGCCCACGAGCGGAATCGAACCGCTGACCTTTTGCTTACCATGCAAATGCTCTACCGACTGAGCTACGTGGGCGGTGGTGCGGCGCGCAGTACGGGCCAGGCGAGGAGAGGGCATCGCTCGCTCCCTCGAGCGCCGGCCCTTCGGCGCCTGATTGTTTCTGATCAAGGCAAAAAATGCCGATCGGCCTTCCCCCCGACTTCAAGAAGGTCGTCGGTGACTACGAATCGAGTACGGTAGTCGAGGGCGAAGATGCGGTCAACAGGAAATTTGCGCCGGTTGGGGCCGTCGATCCTGACCTCGCATATTTGGACTTTTGGGGGGTGGAAAGGATTCGGGGAGGGGGGAAATTGGGGGTGGATGCGGAAATATTCGTAGAAAGTTGGTAACTAGGTCGGAAGGCGTGGCTTGAGGGGTGTAGGGCGTGGAGGCGGTTGCGCTGAAGGACACAAGGGTTCCGCTGGCTCTGGCTAGGCGGGCTTTGCGCTGAAAGACACAGGGGTTCCGCCGCCTGCGGGCGGCGGAATATGGAGCGGGAAACGGGATTCGAACCCGCGACCCTCAGCTTGGAAGGCTGACGCTCTAGCCACTGAGCTATTCCCGCCCCAGATCGATGCTTGCGACTGCGGCCGGCCGCCGCTGAAACCTCTGCTGCTTGAGAGTGGAGGGGGAAGGATTCGAACCTTCGAAGGCTAAGCCGGCAGATTTACAGTCTGCTCCCTTTGACCGCTCGGGAACCCCTCCGGCACGGCGAATCGATCACGTTTGGAGCTGGCGAAGGGACTCGAACCCCCAACCGCCTCATTACAAATGAGATGCTCTACCATTGAGCTACGCCAGCAAAGGGAGGCGGACGCCGATGCGCGCGCTCTCCGGGCCGCAGTGTACGGGGAGAGGGTCCGGAGGTCAACGCGGGAGGGGGCGGAGCCGGCCCGAGCGCCGGCCGAGGTCAGCGGCGCCGCGCCGTCGCCGATTCTGACCTGAGGGAGGCGAGGAGCGAGCCCACCGGAATCTCGCCGTCGGCGCGGTCGCCGGTCGGCGTGTCCACCACGCGCGTGAGCGTGAAGTGGAAGCGGCTTCCCTGGCCGGGCACGCTCTCCGCCCAGAGCCGTCCGCGGTGCGCTTCGATGATGCCTCGGCAGATCGCGAGGCCCAGGCCGGTGCCTCCCTGCTCGCGCGTCGCCGAGTCCTCGACCTGCGTGAACTTCCCGAAGATCCGCTCTAGATCCTCCGGCGCGATCCCCTTCCCCTGGTCGCTCACGATCACCTCGAATTCGTGCTCGTGCGCGCGCAGCTCGATCGAGACGCGTCCGCCCGGCTTGGAGAACTTGAGGGCGTTGGAGATCAGGTTCTCGAGCACCTGCTGGATCCGGCTGGGATCGGCGAAGACCATCGCGGGCTCCTTCGGGAGCCGGGCGTCCACCTCGATCCCCTGCCCTCCCGGAAGCTGCGGCACCCAGAAGAGGCATTTCTCGATCAGCTCGTTCAGCGATGTCGGCAGGAACTGCACCGAGAGCACGCCGGCTTCGATCTTCGAGACGTCGAGAATGTCCTTCACCAGGCGGATCAGCCGGTCCACGGACTCCTGGCAGAACGCGATGAGCTGGCGCTGGTCGCTCGTCTCGTCGAACTTGCTGCTCGAGACGAGGAGGTCGAGGGAGGACTTCATCACGGTGAGGGGCGTGCGCACCTCGTGCGAGGCGATGGAGAGGAACTCGCTCTTGGAGCGGTCCAGCTCACGCACCTGCTCGAAGAGGCGCGCGTTCCCGACCGCGGCCGCCACCTGCGCCGCGAAGAGCGAGGCGAGGGAGACGGCGTCGGAGTGGAACTGCTCGGCCTCGCCGAAGGCGACCAGCGCGCCCACCGTCTCGTCGTTCACCCGAAGCGGCGCCGTCAGGGCGTAGCCGCCCGGGATCGAAGCGAGGCAGGTGAATCCCGCCGCGGAGAGCTCGGCGCGGGTGAGGAGCCGCGTCTCGGCGCCGAGCACCTTCTCCACCGGCTCGAGCGCGACCTCCCACTCCTCGGCCGAGACCGTGCGCCCCTCGACGGCCCAGACGCGAATGGCCCGGTCGCGGCGCCCCGCGGCGCCGGCCACGACGACGTCGCCGCCGCAGATCGCCCGGAGCCCGCGCGCCGCCACGGCGAGCATGCGCGGGAGCTCCAGGGTCGCCGCCGTCTGCGAGCCGAGCCGGTGGAGGTCGCGGAGGCGCGCCTGCTGCGCGGCGTTCCGCGACTGCGATGCCTCCAGGCTCTGCGCCATGAGATTGATCGCGTCCCCCAGCTGCCCCAGCTCGTTGCGCGCGCCCACCTGGATCCGGGTCTCCAGCCTCCCTCTCGCGATCTCGCCGACACCGCGCAGGAGCTCGTCCACCGGCCGGGTGACCCAGCGCGAGACCGCGCTCGAGGCCGCGACGCTCGCGCCCAGCCCGACCAGGAAGATCCCCAGCGTGACGTACCAGAGGAGGTGGGCCTCGGCGATGAGCCCCGCCGCGCTCAGCTCCACGACGACCAGCCCGACCGACTCGCCGGAATCGGTGCGGATCGGCGCGACCGCCACGACGCGCGCCATGTCGGGCTTCGTGAGATCCAGGATCGCGCAGGCCGTGCTCGTCATGGCGGCGTGGATCAGATCGGCGGGGACGGTCTCCGGCGGCGGCGAGCCGATCGGCAGGCGGCCGCCCCGAAGCGAGGTCTCCTCGCGGACCGGCGCGGCGCCGCCCATGTCGAGGACCACGCCCCAGGCGCCGAGTTTTCCAACGGGCGCCAGCGTGAAGAGATGGTAGATCGAGGGATTCGCGCGCCGGAGCGCGCCCAGGTCCTCGACGATGGTGCGGAAGGCCAGCGTGTTCATGTCGGAGGGGCTTCGGATCTGGCGGTGGTCGTCGGCGTTGATGAGCGCGGCGGCGGTCTCGGCGGCCGTGGTCGCGGTGCTGGCCAGCTGGCGCCGCAAGGCGGCCTGGCCGTTCTGATAGAGCAGGATGGTGGCGAGGACGAGGAAGCCGCTGCCCACGGCGAGGAACAACATCTGAAGTTCGCCCTTGAGCGTCCGCGGGCGTTGGAAGAGCTGCATGGGCGGCGCCGTGCCCTCGAAGGTGTTACGTCCGGCGCCGGACCTTCGTCCCCTCCTTGGAGTCCTTCAGGTCGTATCCCAGCGCCGCGATCTGGTCCCTCAATTGATCGGCACGCCCCCACTGCATCTGCATCCTGGCCTCATCCCGTTGCCGTACAAGCTCTTGCACCTCCACGGGAAGGGCCTGCTCGGCGGGCGGCGCGCCCCAGAAGAGGCCGATCGTCTCGCCCAGCTCCCGGAGGTGGCGCCCGGCCACGGGCAGGGCGGCGCGCTCCAGCGGATGCGCGTCGGCCTGATCGGCCACGCGATTGATCGCCTTGGCGATCTCGAAGAGGTGTCCCTGCGCGCGCGCGGTGTTGAAGTCGTCGTCCATCGCCTCGCCGAACTGGCGGCGGAGCTCGGAGATTTCCTGCAAGAGGCGGGTCGCATCCAGATCCTGCCCCTGGCCCGCCGCAGCGGCGCCGGCGCGCTCCGCCCGCGCGAGCGCATCGCGCAGCCGGGCGTAGGCGATCCCCGCCTCCTCCAGCCGTTCCTCGTTCCACTCGATCGGGCTCCGGTAGTGCGTGGACTGAAGGTAGAACCGCACCACTTCGGGCTCGACGCGCGCGACCACGTCCTCGATCGAGAAGAAGTGCTTCGTCGACTTGGACATCTTGGCGCCTTCCAGGTTCACGAGGCCGTTCTCGATCCAGTACCGCGCGAAGGTCCGGCCGGTGGCGGCCTCCGACTGCGCGATCTCGTTCTCGTGATGCGGGAAGACCAGGTCCTGGCCGCCGCCGTGGAAGTCGAACTCCTCGCCCAGATACTTCATGGCCATCGCCGAGCACTCGATGTGCCACCCCGGCCGGCCCGGGCCCCAGGGACTGTCCCAGGCGGGCTCGCCCGGCTTGGCGCCCTTCCAGAGCGTGAAGTCGAGCGGATCGCGTTTGGCCTCGCCCACCTCGATCCGGACGCCGCTCCGGAGCTCGTCCACGTTTCGTCCCGACAGCTCGCCGTAGCGCGGCCAGCGGCGCACGTCGAAGTAGACGTCGCCGTTCGACGCGTACGCATGGCCCTTCTCGATGAGCGTCGCGATCAGAGCCGTGATCTCGGGAATGTGGCGCGTCGCGCGCGGGTAGTGCGTCGCGGGCTTCAAGTTCAGGAGCTCGCCGTAGCGGAGGAACGCCTGGATGTTCCGCTCCGCGACCTCGCCGTGCGGAATCCCCTCCTCGTTCGCGCGCGCGATGATGCGGTCGTCGATGTCGGTGAAGTTCGTGACGTAGGTGACCACGAAGCCCTTCGACTCGAGATAGCGGCGGATCGCGTCGGTGGAGACGGCGTAGCGCATGTGGCCGACGTGCGGCTTGTCCTGGACGGTCATGCCGCAGACGTACATGCCGGCGCGTCCCGGTAGGACCGGATCGTACGCAACCTTGGCCCGCCGCCGCGTGTCGTAGACGCGGATCCCGGCTCCCGGGGTGCCGCTCACGGCCGGCGCTCCATCCGACGTTCGCTCACGCGCCGTCCGTTGCCGCGTCGTGGAGGCGCGCGTCGCGCAGCTTGGCGGCCGACCCGGGGACCGTGCCGGGCGCTGGCGACTCGGCCGCGGTCGAGTGGATCGTGATCCCCTCGGCACGAAGCCGGCTGACCGCGCCGAAGCGAAGCGCGCGCGCCACCGCGAGGCGGTGCTCGGGAAGGGTCCGCGCCTGGAGCATCATCGTGTACTGCCCGACCGAGACGTCCTCCATCCCCAGGACGCGCGGCGCGTCGCGGAGGAGCGGCTTCAGCGCGGGCTCCAGCGCGGCCTCGGCCAGGTAGCGCTCCAGGACCGACGCGACGCGCGCCGGATCCTCCGTCAGGCTGACCGGGATCCGCACGATGGGCGAGGACCAGGCCTTGGTCAGATTGGTCACCACCTTGATCTCGCCGTTGGGCACGAAGTGCAGGGCTCCCTCGCCGTCCCGGATCTCGGTGTGGTGCAGCGTGAGCGACTCGACCGTGCCCGCCACGCCAGCCACCTGCACCACGTCGCCGACGACGTACTGGTTGTCGTAGATGATGAAGAAGCCGTTGATCCAGTCGCGCACCAACGACTGCGCCCCGAGCCCCGCCGCGACGCCGAAGCCACCGGCGGTCGCGATCGCCGGGGTGATGTCGAGGCCCAGCTCCCGCACCGCCATCAGCAGCGCAACCACGATGATCGCGGCCCGCGCCAGCCCGCGCACCACGCCTCCCAGCGTGCGCGCGCGCTTCTCGCGCGAGATCTCGTCCCCGCGGCCCGCGGAGCGGATCGCCCGCTCCAGGCGCTGGACGAGGATGCCCGCAAGCCGGATCAGGATGAGCGCGCCGAGCGCGATCAGCCCGACTTTGATCGCCAGCGTGGCGTAGTTGAACGCTTCGGCGGCGTCGGCGCGGAAGGGGCTGGGTCTCACGGGTTGGTCGAGGTCGTCGGGGCGGGAGCCGGCGTCATGCGGCCGGCCTCAGGCGCCGGAGCGCGCGGCCGTACGGGCCGGCGCCGATTCCACGATGGCGCGCACGAGATCCCGGTAGGAGAGTCCCGCCGCGCCGGCCGCCTTGGGAACGAGGCTGGTCTCGGTCATGCCGGGCACGGTGTTCACCTCGAGGCACCAGGGCGTGCCGTCCTCGGCCAGACGGAAGTCGACGCGCGCGATGCCGGAGCAGCGGAGCGCCCGGTAGGAGTCGCGCGCCAGCGCGAGGAGGCGCTCGGTCAGGTCGGGCGGGAGCTTGGCGGGCACCTCGTAGCGGCTGGCGCCGGCCGTGTACTTGTGCTGGTAGTCGTACCAGCCCCCTTCGGGGGTGATCTCGACCACCGGAAACGCCCGCTCGTCGAGCACGGCCACCGTCACCTCGCGCCCTTCGATGAACGACTCGACCAGGATCAGGCGGCTGTAGCGGCGCGCCTCTTCGATCGCGGGGAGGAGATCCTCGCGCCGCCTGGCCACGGAGATCCCGACGCTCGAGCCCTGGTCGTTCGGCTTCACGATGAGCGGGAAGCCGCCGAGCTTGGCGACGGCCGCGTCGCCGATCGCCGGCGTCCAGGCCGCGGCGGGATCGGCGGGCGCCTCGAGCTCGATCCAGTCCGGCGTCGGAATGCCGAGGTCGCGGAAGATCCGCTTCGAGAGCGACTTGTCCATCGAGACGGCCGACGACAGGACGCCGGAGCCGGTGTAGGGGATGCGGGCGAGGTCGAGCACCGCCTGCAGGACGCCGTTCTCGCCATCGCCGCCGTGGAGGGCGATGAAGACGAGGTCGGCGGCGCGCGGGATCGCTTTCGCGTAGATTTCGAGGTTGCCCGCGCCCGAGCCGGGAACGGGAAGCCGGCCGGCATCGTCGAGCGACTCCGCGGAGGCCTCGACCGGCGGCGCCGCGCGCCCCGAGCCCAGGGCCTGCGCCGTATCGGGATCCGGAAGAATCCGGCCGGTGCCGGTGTCGAGCAGTGTGACCTCGTGCCCCAGATCGAGCAGCGCGCGGCCGATGCCCGCGCCGCTCCGGAGCGAGACTTCGCGCTCGGGGGTGTTCCCTCCCAGCAGCACGACCACCTTCATGGGGTCCGGTCCTCCCTGGGGATGCTCAGGGGCGTTCCACAAGCACCAGCGCCACGGCCATGGCGGCGATCCCCTCGCCGCGGCCGATGGGGCCCAGCCCTTCGTTCGTCGTGGCCTTGACCGACACGCGGTCGGCGCCGATCGCAAGCGCCCGCGCCAGATTGTCCCGCATCGCGGCGACGTGGGGCGCGATCTTCGGCGCCTCGGCGATCACGGTGGCGTCCACGTTCACGACGCGGCCGCCGCGCGATGCCGCGAGCTCGCGGATCCGTTCGAGGAGATCGAGCGAGGAGGCCCCGCGCCATCGGGAATCGGTATCGGGAAAATGGCTGCCGAGATCGCCCAGCCCGAGCGCGCCCAAGATGGCGTCGCCGATCGCGTGCGCGAGCGCATCGCCGTCCGAGTGGGCGCGAAGCCCCTTGTCGAACGCGAGCGCCACGCCGCCCAGAACCAGCGGCACGCCGCGCTCCAGGCGATGGACGTCGTAGCCGTTCCCGACCCGTAGCTCCCGATCCACGTCAGACCTCCCCGCTCGATCCCGAACGGAGAAGCGCCAAGGCCACGATCAGATCGGTCGGTTCCGTGATCTTCAGATTGGACGGCTCGCCCGCGACCACGTGAACGGGCAATCCGAGCGCCTCGACCAGCGCCGCGTCGTCGGTGGCGTCGGGAGTCGTCCGTTCCTGGGCGTGGGCGCGCGCGAGTATAGCACGCGAAAAAATCTGCGGGGTCTGCGCGCCGACGAGCTTCTCGCGGGGGACGGAGCGCGTCACGTGATCGCCCTCCACCTCCTTCACCGTGTCCCGGATCGGGAGCGCGGGGATCGCCGCGCCGTGCTCGCGTGCCGCGGCGAACACGCGCTCGATCAGCGCCGCGGTCGCGAGCGGCCGCGCGACGTCGTGCACGGCGACGTAGGAGGCCCGCGGATCGAGGCTCTCCAGCCCCAGCCGCACCGACTCCTGGCGGGTGGCGCCTCCCGCCAGGGCGCGCGCGCCCACGACGCGCTCGCGCGGCACCTGCGCGAGCGCGTCGCGCGCCGCCCCGAGCAGCGCTTCGGGGACGACCGCGACGATCTCGGTCACGGCGGCGTGCGCGAGAAAGGGGGCGGCCGCGCGCTCGAGCAGCGTCTTTCCCGCGAGGTCGAGAAGGAGCTTCGGGCCGCGACCTTCCATCCGGCGGCCCTCACCGGCGCCCGCGAGGATCACCGCCAGCTCCACGCGCGCCTCAGGGGGCCAGCGTCCGCTCGATGGCCTCGGCCACGGTGGCGGACGGAAGGAGCGCAATCCCCGCCGGCGGCGCGTCGGCCGCATCCAGGGAGCGCTTCGGCACGATCGCCGAGCGGAAGCCGAGGCGCGCCGCCTCGGCCAGGCGCCGCGAAAGCTGCGGCACCGGACGCAGCTCGCCGCCCAGGCCCACTTCTCCGATCATCACGCGGTCGGG
>DATJEJ010000224.1:0-5010 GCA_035496795.1 Candidatus Omnitrophota bacterium | reverse complement strand
AAGCAATTACACGACTCGGCCCGAATCTTGTGACCTAACAGGGGGATACCCCCCGTTCAGGGCTGCTTCCATGTGGCGGCCTTAGAGGTTTTGCGTATGGAGGATTATCCGAAGTTCCTGAAAGGACTCGCGCTCGCGGCGCTGGCTTCCGTGCTCCTGTACGGGTCGGCGCTGGCGGTGCCGAGTCCCTCATATCCCAGTCCGGGATCCGATGCGGCGCTCACGAGCGCGACCCCCGCGGCCACGCATTCGGCCACGGGCGCCAGGATCCTGTTCCGCGCGAACGATCGCCCGCTCGCCCGCGGCACGTTCCGAAGCGGCGGCGGCTCCCCGGCGGGAAACGCCGTGAGCATCGGCACCGGCAGCTCCCGCTCCAAGGCCCGTTACATGTTGTCCGGAATGGTCCTCGCCGCTCTGACACCCCTGGCGATCCACCACTTCGGTGAGCCCGGAGACAAGTCGGTGGCGGTGCAGACCCAGACTCCGGGGAGCTCGTCCCTGGCCAACCTCGGCGACGCGATCACCTCCGGCAACGGGCATGGGCGCGGCGGCGACAAGGGCGGCGGCGGCGACAAGGGCAACGGCGGCGGCGGTGACGGGAAAGACTGCAACAATGATGAAGGCGACAATGGCGGCGACAACGGCGACGACGATGGCGGCGTGGTTTGCGATACCGGCGACCACGGCGACAACGGCGGCAGTGGCGGCAGCGGCGACAACGGCGGTGACTGCGACAACGGCGGCGACCACGACAGTGGCGGCGGCGGCGGTGACCACGGTGGCGGCGGCACCAGCCTCCCCGAGCCGGGAACCGTTCCGCTCGTCGGCGCTGGGCTCATGATGGCCCTGGCGTTTCGTTCGCGCAGGGCTCGCTAGCACGGCTTCCTGACCGGAGGCAGCCGCGGGGGGTTCGTTCCCCCGCGGCGCGCCGGAAGGTCACGCGCCAGAGGGGACTCCAGCGAGGCGGCGCTCCGACAGGCCCCCTCCGCGCGGCACCCCCCAGTCGACCGAGGTACCACTTCCCTTCGCGCCTCCATGCGCTAGCCTGGATGGGACACCCTCATCGTCCCATTCCCGCGCGAGGAGCCATCGGTGGCGTCACACGTCCCGTCGCACGAGCCGCACAAGATCAAGACCGTCCGGCTGATCTCCTTCCCCACGCTCGAGGAGCGGAAGCGCCGTCTGGCCGAGGCCCGCTTCAACGTCTACCGACTCCCCCCGGCCCACGTCACGTTCGACATGCTCTCCACGGGCACGAGCGCCCGGAGCCAGGAGCAGCTGGCCGGCGAGCTCTTGGGCGACGAGGCGTACGCAGGCGCGAGGAATTTCGAGGCGCTGACCGCGGCCGTGAACCAGGTCCTGGGACACACGTACGTCTGCCCCGCTCACAACCTGCTCGGGTGCGTGAAGCTGGTCGCCGCGGCGCTGGTGCCGCAGGGCGGGACCGTGGCGAGCAACGCCCGCGGAAGGGCCGGCGTCTACGCGGCACGGCAGGTACGGCTGGTGGACGTGCGCGACGCGCGCGAGCCGGTGTTCACGGGGAACGTCGATCTACCCGCGTTCCGCGCGGCGCTGGCCGAGGAAGAGGTCTCCCTGATCGACCTCCAGGCCTTCGCCGACGGGATGCACCCCTTCAGCCTGGCCAATCTCGAGGCCGTGCGCGCCGCCGCCGACAAGCGCGGCGTGCGGCTCGTGCTGGACGCGTCGCGCGTGATCGAGAACGCCTGGTACATCCAGCGCCACGAGCCGGGCCAGGACACGCGGAAGATCGCCGACCTCGTGAAGCAGATCTCGAAGACGGCGCACATCGTGGCGATCGACGGCGCTCAGGATCCCATGAGCCCCATCGGGGGCATTCTCGCCACCGACAACCCCGCGGATCACGAGCGTTTCCAGAACGAGGTCGTGGTCTACGAGGGGCTGCATACCTACGGCGGCATGTCGGGGCGCGCGATGGAATCGATGGCGCGCGGGCTCATGGAGATGGGAGACGAGGCCGAGGCGCAGTGGGCCATGCGCGAGACCGAGCACTTCACGGAACGGCTGCGCGCCGCGGGGGTGCCGCTGGAGCGGGGCTGCGACGGCGCGTACCTCGAGGCGGCTCGCTTCCTCCCCGCGCACCGGCAGTACGCGGCGCACGCGCTCGCGGCCGCCCTGTACCTCTCCTCGGGCGTGCGGGCGGTCGTCCCCGGTCCTTCGACGGAGGGAGACTACCTGCCGATCCAGTGCCCGCGGCTCGCCATGACGACGTGGCAGCTGGATCAGGTGGCCGACGCGATCGTGAACGTCTACCGCCAGCGCGACAAGGTGGCGCGCCTGGAGCTGATGACGGGCGGCGCCTGGAACGACGAGCTGGAGTTCCGCTCCGTCTTCTCCGACCTCGACCCCTATGAATTCGACTGCTACCCCTTCGTGGTGCACACGATCGAGCGGATCCCCTCGACGACGCGGGAGCAGCGCGAGGGGGCCGTGCGCGAAGCAGGCTACAACACGTTCCTGCTCCGCTCCGCGGACGTCACGATCGACCTCCTCACCGACTCCGGAACCTCGGCGATGAGCATCGACCAGTGGGCCGCCTACGAGGCGGCGCGCGCGACGGCGGCGACCAGCGACGCCTACCTCCGCTTCGTCCAGACGATCCGCGAGACCTACGGCTATCAGCACGTCGTTCCCACGCACCAGGGGCGCGCGGCCGAGCACATCCTGAGCGAGATCCTGATCCGCCCCGGGCAGATCGTTCCGGGCAACATGTACTTCACGACCACGAAGCTGCACCAGGAGCTGGCGGGCGGCGTGTTCGCCGACGTCATCGTGGACGAGGCGCACGACCCGTCGTCGACCTTCCCCTGGAAGGGAAACATCGACCTCGACAAGCTCCAGGGCCTGGTCGCGCGGCACGGCGCGGAGCAGATCGCCTACGTCTCGTTCGAGCAGAGCGTGAACATGGCCGGCGGCCAGCCGGTCAGCATGCGGAACATGCAGGAGGTCTATGCGCTCTGCAGCGAGCTCGGGATCCCCGTGTTCTTCGACGCGACGCGCGCCGTGGAGAACGCCTACTTCATCCAGAAGCGCGACCCCCACTACCACGCCACGCACATCCGGGACATCCTGCGCGAGATGATGGTCTACGGCGACGGCTTCACGATCTCCGGGAAGAAGGACTTCCTCGTGAACATCGGAGGCGTGCTCGCGTTCAAGGACAACGCGGAGTGGAAGCGGAAGGCCGACGCCCTGCTCCGGGTGTACGAGGGGGGGGTGGCCGACGGCGGGCTGTGCCCCGGCGATCTGGCCGCCATGGAGCGGGGCGTGATCGAGATGCTCGACGACCGCTACATCCGGACGCGCGTGGAGCAGGCCGCGTTCCTGGGCCGTCTGCTGACCGAGGGGGGCGTGCCCATCGTCACGCCGGCGGGAAGCCACGCGATCTTCATCGACGCGCGGCGCTTCCTGCCCCATGTGGACCAGGATCAGTATCCCGCGCAGCGGCTGGCCGCGGAGATCTACATCGAGACGGGCGTGCGCGTGATGGAGCGCGGCAACGTGTCGAAGGGGCGCGACCCCGATACCGGGAAGAACTACCGCCCGGCCCTGGAGCTGGTTCGCCTCACGATTCCGCGGCGGGTCTACACCAACGACCACATGCGGGCCGTGGCCGAGGGGATCATCCGGGTCTGGAAGCGGCGCGAATCGATCGGGGGGCTGGCGTTCGTGTACGAGCCGCCCCATCTGCGGTTCTTCCGGGGCCGGTTCGCGCCGGCGGAGGAAGTGCCCGCGGCGAAGGAAGCGGTCGCGCCGGTCGGCTGACGGCGCCGGGACGGCGGACCTAGCCCGCGCCGCCTTCGTCGTCGGCGAGCCGCCGACCCTGGGCCGCCGAGGCTCGGATGTAGTCGCGGTTCAGACGGGCGATGTTGTCGATCGTGATCCCCTTGGGGCAGACCGCCTCGCATTCGCGGTGATTGCTGCATCCGCCAAAACCCTCGACGTCCATCCGCGACACCATGGCCAGCGCGCGCCGCTCCCGCTCGGCCTGACCCTGCGGCAGGAGCCCCAGGTGGGCCACCTTGGCGGCCGTGAAGAGCATCGCCGAGGCGTTGGGGCAGGCCGCCACGCAGGCGCCGCATCCGATGCAGGCGGCGGCGTCCATCGCCAGCTCCGCGTTCTCCTTGGGCACCGGGAGGCTGTTCGCCTCGGGCGCGCTCCCCGTGGGCGCCGTGACGAATCCCCCCGCGGCGACGATCCGGTCGAGCGGCGAACGGTCCACGATCAGGTCGCGGATCACCGGGAACGAGGCGGCCCGCCACGGCTCGATGGTGATCGTGTCGCCGTCCTCGAACGACCGCATGTGGAGCTGGCAGGCGGTCGTGCGCGCGCGGGGTCCGTGCGCCCGCCCGTTGATGACCATGCCGCAGGTGCCGCAGATCCCCTCGCGACAGTCGCTGTCGAACGCGATCGGCGCCTCGCCCTTCACGGTCAGCCCTTCGTTGACCACGTCGAGCATCTCGAGGAAGGACATGTCCGGACTGATGTCCCGGGCCTCGTAGGTCACGAGACGACCCCGGTCGGACGCGTTCGGCTGCCGCCAGACATGGAGGGTCAGGTTCACTTGTAGCTCCGCTGGGCCAGGTGGACGGTCTCGTATTCGAGCGGCTCCACGTTCCGGAGGGGCTTCCGGTCCGCTCCCTGGTACTCCCATACGGCGGCGTGGCAGAACCGCTCGTCGTCGCGCAGCGCTTCCCCGTCCGGGGTCTGGTGCTCCTCGCGGAAGTGACCGCCGCACGACTCGTCGCGCTCCAGCGCGTCCAGGCAGATCAGCTCGGCGAGATCGATGAAATCGGCCACCCGGCCCGCGTGCTCCAGGGCCTGGTTCAGCTCCTTCTCCTCCCCGAGGACGGCGACGTTCTTCCAGAACTCCTCGCGAAGCGGCGGGATCAGGGAGAGCGCCTTCGTGAGGCTCTCCCGGGTGCGGGCCATGCCGCAGTGCTCCCACATGACCTTGCCCAGCTCGCGATG
>DATJEJ010000223.1:0-2691 GCA_035496795.1 Candidatus Omnitrophota bacterium | reverse complement strand
TCACGATGCGGCCTCCGCGGCGTCGGCCAGATTGCGGAGCAGCATCGCGACCGTCAGCGGGCCCACACCGCCCGGCACCGGCGTGATCGCCGACGCGATGCCACGAACCGCCTCGAAGTCCACGTCGCCCTCGTAGCGCGGGGCGCCGGGGGCGGGGTTGGCGATGGGATGGATCCCGACGTCGATCACCACGGCGCCCGGGCGGACGTGCGCGGCGCCGATCGAGCGGCGGTGGCCGATCGCCACGACGAGGATCTCGGCCTCGCGGCACAGCGCCGGCAGGTCGCGCGTCTCCGAGTGGCAGAGGGTCACGGTCGCGTTCATCCCCGGCTCGCGCGAGGAGAGGAGCACCGAGAGCGGGCGTCCGACGATGCGGCTCCGTCCCAGGATCACCGCGCGCTTCCCGGCGAGATCGCCGCAGTGGCGCCGCAACAGCTCCTGGACCCCGAGGGGCGTGGCCGGGCGCGGCGCGGGAAGCCCGTTCACCCACCGGCCCACGTTCGCGGGATGGATGCCGTCCACGTCCTTGGCCGGAGGCACGTCCTCCAGGTGGCGCTCCTCGTGCAGATGGCGCGGGAGCGGAAGCTGGAGGATCACGCCGTGCACCGCTGGGTCGTCGCCGATCGCGCGGAGCGCATCGCGAAGCTTCGACTCGTCGATGTCCTCGGGAAGGCGATGGACGACGGCGACGGCGCCCGCTTCCTGGGCGGCCTTCACCTTGGCGCGCACGTAGGGATTTCCGGAAGGAGGCTCCCCCACAGTGACGATGGCGAGGCCCGCGGGCCTGCCGCGATCACGGAGCGCTTCGAGGCGCCGTTTCACCGCGGCGCGGATTTCGGCGGCGAGCGGGCCGCCCAGGAGGAGCGCCGCGGCCGGCGCGGTGGTCACGGGACGGCGGCCCCGGGGGCCGGCTCCAGCGCCATCGCCACGCGCTCGATGTGGCGGCAGCGTCCGGTGGCGTCGTCCACCTCGAGGTGCACGCCGTGGAGGCGCACGTCGCCCGTCGCGGGCTCGAAGCGGGTCGGCAGCAGCGTGAGGAACTTCCGGATCGCCTGGTCCTTGCGCACGCCGATCACGGAATCGTGCGGGCCGGTCATTCCGGCGTCGGTGATGTAGCCGGTGCCGCCGGGCAGGATCCGTTCGTCGGCGGTCTGAACGTGCGTGTGCGTTCCGATTACGGCCGAGACCTTGCCGTCCAGGTGCCAGCCCAGCGCCACCTTCTCCGCGGTCGCCTCGGCGTGGAAATCCACCAGGATGATCGGCGTCTCCTCGCGGAGCTTCGCCGCCTCCTCCTCGGCCACCCGGAAGGGATCGAGCAGCTCGCGCATGAAGACCCGGCCCATGAGATTGATCACCCCGACCTTCGCGCCCGAGGCGGTGCGCGCGATCATGACGCCGCGCCCGGGCACGCCCGGCGGGTAGTTGTGCGGCCGGAGCAGGAGCGGCTCGGAGTCCAGCAGGGGCATCACCTCCCGCCGATCCCAGATGTGGTTGCCGCTCGTCATGCACTGGACGCCCAGCCCCTTCACCTCTTCCAGGATCTCTTTCGTGACCCCGAAGCCGGCGGCCGCGTTCTCCACGTTCACGACCACCAGGTCGATGCCCATGGAGGAAACGATCTCGGGAAGGAGATCCCTGACCGCGCGGCGGCCCGGTGAGCCGAAGATGTCCGCGACGAAGAGAATGTTCACGCGGGGCCTAGCGCGCGTATTCCATGGCGCGCGTCTCGCGGATCACCACGACCTTGATCTGGCCGGGGTACTGGAGCTCCCGCTCGACGCGGCGCGCGACGTCGCTCGCCAGCTGCGAGGCGCGCGCGTCGTCCACGTTCTTGGGCTCGACCATGATGCGCACCTCGCGTCCCGCCTGGATCGCGTACGACTTCTCGACCCCCGGGAAGGAGTCGGCGATCTTCTCCAGCGCCTCGAGGCGCTTCACATAGTTCTCGATGCTCTCGCGCCGGGCGCCCGGACGGGCGCCGGAGACGGCGTCCGCCGCCATGACCAGCACGGCGTAGAGGTTCTCGGCCGTGGGATCGTGATGGTGATAGCCGACCGCGCGGACCACCTCCTGCGGCTCGCCGTAGCGCTGGGCGAAATCCATCGAGATCTGCGCGTGCGCTCCCTCCACCTCGTGCGTCACCGCCTTGCCCAGGTCGTGGAGGAGTCCCGCGCGCTTGGCGATCTGCGTGTCGAAGCCGAGCTGCCCCGCCATGATCCCGCAGATCCAGGCGACTTCCTTGGAGTGCTGGAGGATGTTCTGGCCGTAGCTGGTGCGGTACTGGAGCCTGCCCAGGAGCTTGACGATCTCCGGGTGCATGCCGTGAACGCCCACTTCGAGGACGGCGGCCTCGCCCAGCTCGATGATCTGCTCCTCCAGCTCCTTCTGCACCTTGGCCACGACCTCCTCGATGCGCGCGGGATGGATCCGGCCGTCGGTGATCAGGCGCTCCAGCGACCGCTTGGCGATCTCGCGCCGCACCGGGTCGAAGCCGGAGAGGATCACGGCCTCGGGCGTGTCGTCGATGATCACGTCGATGCCGGTCACGGTCTCGAAGGCGCGGATGTTCCGCCCCTCGCGGCCGATGATCCGCCCCTTCATGTCGTCGCTGGGGAGATGCACCACCGAGACGGTGGTCTCGGCGGAGTGGTCGGCGGCGCAGCGCTGGATCGCCAGGGTGACGATCTCCCG
>DATJEJ010000222.1:0-13758 GCA_035496795.1 Candidatus Omnitrophota bacterium | reverse complement strand
CCCGTTCGTGAAGGCCGGGCTGAAGGCGCTCGAATCGGGGTTCGGCAAGCCGGCGGTCGTCATGGGGATGGGCGGATCGATTCCGATCGTGGCGCCGCTGGTCAAGGCGACGGGCGCCCCTTGCGTGCTGATGGGCTTCGGTTTGCCCGGAGACAACCTCCACGCCCCCAACGAGCACTTCGCCCTGGATTGCTTCTTCGGCGGGGCCAAGGCGGCGGCGGCGTATCTCTACGAAGTGGCCACCCGGGCGGGAATATCGTCAAGCCGTTAGAAATACACTTGTTGTGACTTTGAAAATGAGTATCCTGCGCCTTGGGGGTCGGCATCTAAACGGTAGGAGACCTAGGGGAACTTACCTATTAGGGAAGCCTATTGAGGTGCGCCCCTCCGGCCAGGGACGGCCGGGGAGGATGTGCCCCAGTCACGGAAGACGGGGCGCGAACGGCGGCAGGGTCCCGAGCTCGTGGTTCTCACCGGCACCCGACTCCACCCTCCCGTAACGGCGCGCCCCTAATTTGCGCCTGGGGACTGCGGTGTGAGCGCCGGCGGTTCCCCGCCGCCCGGCACGCCCGCCTCCGGCCGCTACAGCGTGCTCACCGCCAACCCCTCGAAGTCGGCCACCGTGTCGTCTTCCGTCCAGAGCCCCACGTTCCCCGCCCCGAATCGCTCGTCGCGCAGCTTCATCTTCACGGCGCCGTCATAGAGCACCTCGATCCGCTCGCCCACGCGGCGCACGCCCAGCGTGTGCCACTCGTCGGGGCGCGAGGGCTCGATCGGAACCATTTTCAGATCGCGCCGCTTGCCGTTCAGGAGATAGTGGGCGATCAGCTCCCGGCTCCGGCCGCTGACGCGGACGAGATATCCGTTCTTCCCCTTCGCGTCGAGATGGAAGGCGATTCCCACCGAGGGGTCCATTCCGCCCGAGCGGATCCGGTAGCGCACGGACGTCTGCTGGTCGGCGACGCGCGGCTTCAGGAACTGGAGCGCGTGCGAGCCCAGCCCTTCCTCGAAGTCCATCTGGCGCAGCAGGCGCGCTCCGGCCCGCGTCGAGTCTTCCAGCACGGCCCAGCGTCCGCTGGTCGCGCGCGTGGAGGCCGGAGCCTGGCCGAGCGTGTCGGCTTCGAACGTCCAGGTGTAGGTCCTCCCCGGGAGCGGAGCGCGCGCATCGGCCAGAACAGGGCCCGCGGCCAGGGCCGTCAGGCACAGCGCCACGAACATCCTTTGCCCCCTCACGCACCCTCCTTCAAAGCCAGGTACAGCCGCATCGTCGCCTCCGTGTCGCGTCCGCAGTAGGCCAGCAGGCGCTCGCGCAGAAGGTCGCGCGCTTCCGCCGGCAGGCTGGGGTCGGTCATGTCCGAGAACGCCAGCGAGGCCTGGCTCCCGTCCTTGATCACCAGGTCGCCGTACCCCAGGCCATCCACGACGACCGGGAGGACGTCCTTGATCGAGAACGAGCCGCGCAGGTCGGGATGGTAGTAGTGGAGATGCAGGAGCCGGTGCAGGTCCACCATCCGATGCTCGACGTGCGCGAGGAGCGGCGCGGCGAGATCGGGCAGCGTCGCGGCCAGCTCCCGCATCGTCCGCGCCTCGAATCCGGAATAGACCACGATGGCGCCCGCGCCGTCGAGTGCTTCGAGGAGCGCTACGGTGAGCGGCCGGCGCGGATCGGTGCGCGCGTCGTGCAGATACTCGCGATGCTCCACGTCGCCGCTCTCGTGGAGCACGTGATCGCTCCACTGGAACGGCGTCGGCTCGAAGGGGCGCGTTCCGGGAATCACCGGAAGAGGCGCGCTGCACGATTCGAAGTCGAGGAAGTGGATCGGATAGGCGGCCTTCGACAGCTCCTCCCGGAGGATCGGGTCCTGGAACGGCGCGCCGCCGACCAGGCAGTCGCGCACGCGGCGCTGGAGCATGCTCAGCCCGTCGAAGTCGTCGGGGATCTCGCGAATGTCGGCGACGCCGAGGGCGGCGAGCCGGCGCCGCAGCCGCTGGTCCATGCGCGGCAGGGTGTGGATCGGGTGCTCGACGCCGTTCTCGTGGCAGGTGCCGTGGAAGGGGCATCGGTGCGGCCGCTCGCAGTGCTTCCCGATCGCGATGTCCGGAGGCTCGAGGGCCCAGAGCGCCGCGCGCATCGTCTCCAGCCGGCGCAGCAGATCGGGCACGCGGCGGCGGGCGTCCTCGGTCAGCTCGCGCCGCGTGAAGAGGAGCGAGGGATCGTAGGGCCCCCCCGGCCACACGTAGTCCCCGTTCACGTGGAGCACGGAAATCGCGCATACCGGGACGCCCGAGCCCTCGACCACGTGGAGCTGAATCGCCACGTCGGTCACGTACTCGTCCTTCACCTGCTTGCTCGACTTGACCTCCACCACCTCCCAGCTCCGGTCGTCCACCCGCGCGATCACGTCCACGCGGACCCGGATCTGATCGAACGTGAAGGCCGCCTCGAACACGGCGGGCACGGCGGGGTTCGCCATCGCCTCGCGCGTGGCCCGGGCGGCGTCGTCGTGGTGGTAGGCGTCATGGTCGATGAGGATCCCGCCGGGGAAGGCCGCCCGTGCCGCCACGCCGACCTGCCGCCCGACCTCGATCAGCCCCTGGCGGGCGGCATCGAGGGGGTCCTTCTGCTCGTGGGCGTAGCATTCGAGATACAGGCGCTTGGCGCACTGCAGCCCCGCGTGGACGCGGGACTTGGAGAGCGGCTTGATCGAGGCGCGGGTGGACAATGCACCTTCCCGAAGCAGGGCTTGGCTCATGGCTGGAACGGGTACATGACCCGAAAACGATAGCACAGGGGAAGTGGCCGGGCGCGGGCGGACCCGGGCGAACTGCAGCGTGATGTCAGTGAGCCCGCCGCGCCGACCGACCCGAGTATATCGCGTCCGCGGGGGCTGGTGTACGATCGGTCCGCCCGTGAGCGAGTCCACCGATCCCATCGCGCTGTTCCAGGACTGGTTCGAGTCCGCCCACCACGTGGGACTGCCGGAGCCGTCCGCCGCCGCGCTCGCAACCGTGGGCGCCGAGGGGCAGCCCTCCGTCCGCATGGTGCTCCTCCGCGGGCACGACGAGCGGGGCTTCGTCTTCTTCACCAACTTGAACAGCCGGAAGGGCCGGGAGCTGCTCCAGCCGGACCGCACGGCGCTCGCCTCGCTCTGCTTCTACTGGCCGCCGCTCGCGCGGCAGGTGCGCGTCGAAGGGCGCGCCGAGCGCGTGGACGACGCCGAGGCCGACGCCTACTGGGCGACGCGTCCGCGCGGGCACCAGGTGGCCGCCTACGCCTCGCCCCAGAGCGAGCCGCTTCCCGGCGGGCGGCGGGAGCTGGAGGCCCGCTTCGCCGAGTTCGATCGGAAGCTCCCGCAGAAGAACGTGGCGCGCCCCGACTACTGGTCGGGATTCCGCGTGATCCCGGACACGGTCGAGTTCTGGGAGGGCCGCGAGAACCGGCTGCATCGGCGCGTCCTCTACACGCGAACGGACGTCGGGTGGACCGAGACGACGCTGGCTCCCTAGCCCTCCCGGCCACGCTGCTCCTCCTGGGCGCGGCGTCAGCCGCCTTCGACGTCGGCTGCGTGCTGATCAAGACTCCCTTCCTGCGTCCGGGCGTCACGCTGGGCGATGCGATCGAGACGGCCGGAGTGTTCGTGGTGCTGGCACTCTTCGCGCGGGTCGGGCGGCTGGCGGCGGGCGGCCTCGCCGGCGGCGCGACGCTCCTCATGGGGTTCGCCGCCGCCGCTTTCGCGCTGGGGCACGGAGCGCACGTGGCCGCGAACTCGATCCACGATCTCGCGGAACGGAGCGGGGCGGGCGATCCCACCGGACTGCTCGACTTCTGGGATGAGCGCGTCGGCCATTACGCCGTGGACGGCGGGCGGATCCTCTTTGCGATCGCGCTCCTGGGGCGGCCCGCGGGCGGTATCGCTGCGGCGCCGAGCGAGCGCCCTTCGAGCGGGTCAGCGCCTTCGACGCCCCGGGCCCTGCCCGCGCTGCTCGTCGCGCTGGGCGGCGCGGCGTACGGATTCACCACCTTCGCCTCGGCCGTCGAGGGGCAGACCGTGCCGCTGGTGCTTCCCTTCTACGCGCTCGTCGCGATCCTCGTCATTGTCCTCGCGCGCGCTGGACGCGGCGAGCCCTGGATCCGCTTCTTCTTGGGGGCGGCTGCCGGCACGGCGCTCCTCTTCTTCCTGATCTGGGGGATCTGGCAGCACGGCTTCCCCGAGTTCACGCGCGCGGGGATCATTCACGGCGCGGGGGGACCGGGATGAAAGGCGCCTTCCTCGCGGCGATGGTGCTTTGCGGCTCGCTGGCGCTGGCTGCCGCGGCCTGGGGCGCGCCGGCGCCGAAGGCGGCGCCTCCGCGGGCGGGAACGCCGGCCCCTTCCGACACCTCGCGGCTGTCCTTCGCGCCCTATGCCGTGAAGGGACTGGACGGCGTGGAGCGCCCCGCCGAGCTGGGCCGGCTGACCGTTCCGGAGCAGCACGCCCATCCGGCGGGCAAGCAGATCGCGATCGTCTTCCTCCGCTTCCGATCCCCGAGCACGTCGCCCGGCCCGCCCATCGTCTTGCTGCCGGGAGGCCCCGGGTATCCGGGAACGCTGCTCGCGAGGACGCCTCCCTATCTCGAATTCTTCGAGAAGCTCCGCGCGGGCTCCGACGTGATCGTCCTCGATCAGCGAGGCTCGGGTCTCTCCGATCCGACCCTCCAGTGCGCGGTCCGCGGATCGCTACCGCCGGACGCCTTCGAGACCGAGGCCAAGACGGCGTCGGCGCTCGGGAGCATGCTCCGTCCCTGCGTTCGCCTCATGCGCAACGACGGCATCGCGATCGAGGCCTACAACACGGGCGAGAGCGCCGAGGACCTCGAGGACCTGCGCCGCGCGCTGGGCGTCGAGCGGCTCCGCCTGATCGGGGTCTCGTACGGAACCGAGCTCGCGCTCGAGATGATCCGCCGCCACGGCGACCGGGTGGACGCGGCCGTGCTGGCGGGGACGCGCGGCCCCGACATGACCTGGCGCCTTCCCTCGGTGAACGACTTCCAGCTGAAGCGCGTCTCGACCCTGGTCGCGCAGGATCCAGCCTGGGGCCACGACCTCCCGGATCTCGAGGGCTCGGTGCGCCGGCTGATCGAGCGGCTGTCGTGGCGGCCGGCCGCGCTTCCGATCACCGACCGGAAGACGGGACGGGTCGTGCGGATGCGGATCGGGCCCGCCGGCATCCAGGCGTTCCTGGGCTCCGACCTGAACGACTGGACGCGCGCCCCGTTCCTGCCGGCCATGTTCGCCTCGCTCGCGAACGGCGACTCGACGCTGCTCGTCCGACGCGTGGAAGACCTGGTGAACACGACGGCCTCGGGCATCTCGGTGATGCAGGTGACGACCGACTGCGCGTCGGGCGCCTCGCCGGAGCGGCGCGGGGTCGTCGCCCGCGAGTCGCGCGCGGCGCTCCTCGGCAATGTGAAGAACATGCTCGTGAATCCCGCGTTCTGCGATCTGGTGGGAGGCGCCGACCTGGGGCCGGCGTTTCGCGAGCGGATCTACAGCCCGGTGCGAACGCTGTTCCTGACCGGGTCGATGGACGGCATCACGCCGCCCTTCCAGGCCGAGGAGGTGCGCTGGGGTTTTCCCAACGGAATCCACCTCGTGGTCGAGAACGGATGGCACGAGGTGCTCCCCTTCAACGACGTGCAGCAGGCCGTGCAGGACTTCTTCGCGGGCCAGGACGTCCGCGGCCGCAAGATCGAGCTTCCCCGGCCCCGCTTCCTTTCGCTGGCCGAGGCCAAGTCCCTCACGGCTCCGGCGCCTCCCCGGCGCTGAACGAAAACGGCCCCGGCGAGACCGCCGGAGCCGCTCCGATCGTACGCTCCCCGCGCCGCGGCGCGGGCGATGTCAGCCGCGCGAGGCGAGACGCGGACCCCGCCGCTCCTCGGCATGCGACGTGATCTGCCGCCAGAGGGCGCCGGCATTGGTCTGCCGGATGCGCGCCGTCTCCGTGATCGAATGGAAGCAGAAGACCAGGCCCAGCCCCGTCGCGATCCCCGCCATCAGGTCGCCGCGCTGTCCCGCGCCGCCGGCGTAGATCCACGAGAAGGCCATCGCCGTCACCACCGTCAGGTTCGCGAGCGCCGCGACGGCCCAGTCGCCCGACGGATTGAAGCCGGGCACGACCTCGAGCTGCGCGAGCCGCGTGAACCACTGCGGGCCCGAATTGCCGTTCGGCTCCATGAACTCCTTCACGTAGCCCGCGATCAGGCGCACCTGCTGCCGCCCGTGGACGGCGGCGTAGAAGCCGAACGCGGTCGCGAAGATGACCGGAAGCATGAGGCTCGCGCTCTTCGCGGCGATGCCCCAGGAGAGGAGCACCGCCGCCGCGATGCCCGAAGCCGTCCAGCAGACGAGCGCCGTGCGCTCGGCATCGCGGCCTCGAGCCATCAGGGCCTGGTACTCCAGCGAATCCCAGTCGGAGAAAGCAGCCATGGTCGGTCCCCCTTTGCGTTTGGTCTCGTCGAAGGCCCGCTCCCCGCGGGGCCGGCTTAACCTATCGGCAGGTGTCCCCCGGTAGGTGAGCGCCGTGTTTTCGATGTGTGGCACATGTGTGACGCCCGGTCCGCGATGGCGCCAGCCGGTCACGCCGCGAGGTGGGGACTCCATGGCGCGCCGGGGCACATATGATTGTCTACCTGTGACTTGAGGGTCGGCAGCGCCGCGGCATGTGGGTTGCAAAGGGTGGCGGCGCACCCGTGCCGGTGAGACCTCGTCTCTGGAAGGACCCTGGAAAGGAGCTGCAGATGATTCGGACCGTTACGATGGGAGCGGCGGTAGCCGCGCTGGTGGGAGTGGCGCTGCTCGCGACGCCGGGCGACGCGAAGGCCGACCCCGGCGGAAAGTGGTGGACCCCGAAGCAGGGTCGCGAGCGGCGCGTGGAGCGGATCTACCGCCGCGATTCCGCGCCGCGCGGCTTCAGCCGCCAGTGGCGGACCTGGGGCGATCGCCGCGTCTATCGCGACATGATCGTGATCCGCGCGACCCGGGGCCCGCGCTACCAGGCGTGGCGCACCTACTGCCCGCCCGAGTACATCTATTCCCGCCACGTCATCCGCGTCCGGCCGATCCGCTTCGTCGTCGCCGCCTCGGGCGTGATCGGCGGCCTGAGCTTCCGCGGCAGCTACCACGACGACGACTGTCTCTACGGCTGCAACTTCTGCGACGCCCGTTTCAGCAGCTACGGGGCGTACCAGGCCCACGTGAATTCCTGCACCCACCGGCCGCGGGGATATCGGGTGGAGTGCAGCGACTGGAGGGGCTCCGGCGATTGGGGCGACGACGGATGGCGGGACCTGGGCGACCGTGATCCGGGCTACGACCGTGGATACGATCCCGGCTACGACCGGGGCGACGACGGGCGCTACGACCGCGGCGATCGCTGCGAAGACGACCACCGGGGCGACGTGGACGACGATTACGACTACGACCGCTGATCCGCGGGACGGATCGGCGTCGGACCGGGGGAGGCGGGACCACCCGCCTCCCCTTGCGTTTTCCGCCGAACCGCCTATCGTTATTCAGCGAGGCTGGCGCGCATCAAGGACGCCAGCCCGATGCCCCGGAAGCAGGGGCGGGGAGTGTCGGGTAGGATCGGCGGCAGGAACACCACGACCCACAAGAACCCGGCGCTCCCAATACCTCAGCCAGCGCGATACCCTTATCGCGCTGGCTGTTCATGTTTGAGGGGGACCTGACGAATGACGCTCCGGGCCGCCGCGCTCACGCTGCTGCTCCTGGCGATCGCATCGTGCGGCGGAAATTCGCGCGAAGTCCCGCCGCCGCCGCCGGCCTCGACGTCCGATTACCACGCCGTGCTCGTCACGAGCGGCCTGTCCCAGCCGGTCGGCGTCCTCGCCGCGCCCGGCGACACGACGCGCCTCTTCATCCTGGAGAAGACGGGCGCGATCCGAATTCTCCAGGGGGGCGCCCTCCGGCCACGCCCCTTCCTCGACCTGAGCGCCCGCGTGAGCGGCGGGAGCGAGCAGGGACTCCTCGGGCTCGCCTTCCACCCGGGCTACGCCGCGAACGGACGGTTTTTCGTGGACTACACCGACCTGAGCGGAGACACGCGCGTCGTCGAATTCCAGGTCTCGGCCAATCCCGACAGCGCCGGAGCGACGGAGAAGGAGATCCTCTTCGTGGACCAGCCCTTCTCCAACCACAACGGCGGGCAGCTTGCTTTCGGTCCCGACGGCAAGCTCTACGTCGGCCTGGGCGACGGCGGGAGCGGAGGCGATCCGCAGGGGAACGGGCAGAACCTGGGCACCCTTCTCGGCAAGATCCTCCGACTCGACGTGGACGCGGCCTCGCCCTACGCGGTACCCCCCGACAACCCCTTCGTGGGCCGGGCCGGCGCGCGGGGCGAGATCTGGTCGTACGGGCTCCGCAACCCGTGGCGCTTCTCCTTCGACGCCGAGACCGGAGCGATGTGGATCGGGGACGTGGGTCAGGACTCGTGGGAGGAGATCGACGTGGAGCCGGCCGGCCAGGGCGGGCGCAACTACGGCTGGAACCGCATGGAAGGGACGCACTGTTTTCCGCCGGGCTTGTCCTGCAACCCGGCGGGGATCACGCTGCCGGTCGCCGAGTACGATCACGGCGTGGGATGCTCCGTGACCGGAGGCTTCGTCTACCGCGGGGTGGAGCTGCCGGAGCTGCGCGGGACCTACTTCTATGGCGACTACTGCACGGGGATCGTGCGCAGCCTGCGCCTGGTGAGCGGAGCGCCCGCCGTTCCGCGCGACTGGACGCCCGCGCTTCGTACCGCGGCCGGCGGGCCGATGCAGGGGCTCTCGTCCTTCGGCGTGGACGGGAAGGGAGAGCTGTATCTGGTCCTGCTCTCCGGGGAGATCTACCGGCTGGCGCGCCGGCCGTAGCTCAGACGCCGGCGATCGCGCTCCGTCGCTCGAGGAACAGGACGTCGCGCCAGGCGCCATCCAGGCGCCCGATCCGCTCCCTCCTTCCCACCTCGCGAAATCCCAGCGCGCGATGCAGGTGCACGCTCGCTTCGTTCTCCGGGAAGATGCCGGCCTGGAGCGTCCAGATCCCCTGCAGCTCCGACGCCTGGACGAGCGCGGCCAGGAGGACCCGCCCCACGCCGCGCCCGCGCGCGTCCTCCGATACGTAGACGCTCACCTCGGCGACGCCGGCATAGACGCAGCGGCCGGACACCGGGGAGAGCGCCGCCCAGCCGAGAAGGCGATCAGGGCTGGGGCCGGGATCGCGCGCGACGAAGCGGCAGTCCTTCCGGTGCCCCCGGTCCCAGGCCTCCCAGGCGGGGGGCTCCGTCTCGAAGGTCGCCTGCCTCGTCGCGATCCCCTCGGCGTAGACGCGGCGCACCTCGTCCCAGTCATCGTCCCGCATCGCCTCGGCGACCGGCGTCGCGGCGGGGTGCGCGCTGGGACGGCCGTCGGTCACGCGATGCGCGATCCCGCCGAGTCCAGCACCTCGCGCACCTTGCGCACCAGGGCGTCGCGCGAGAAGGGTTTTTGCAGGAAAGCCAGCCCCGGCTCCAGGATGCCGTGCCGCGCCACCGCCTCGTCGCTGTATCCCGACATGAAGAGGACGCGGATATCGGGCTTCAGCTCGACCACCTTGTCCACCAGCTCGCGGCCGCTCATGCCGGGAAGGATGAGGTCGGTGAGCAGGAGGTGGATCTCCTGCTCCTCGCCGATCAGCTTCATGCCCGACTCCGGATCGTCCGCCACCAGCACGCGATAGCCGGTCGATTCCAGGATGTCGCGAATGAGCGAGCGGATCATCTCGTCGTCCTCGACGACGAGGATGGTCTCGGTGCCGCCAGGCGCCGGACCGGCTTCGATCGCCGGGCGCCCGGGCTCGGCCACGTCGCCGAAGCGCGGGAAGTAGACCTTGAAGGTGGTCCCCCACCCGGGCTCGCTGTAGACCCAGACGTGCCCGCCGCTCTGCTTCACGATGCCGTAGACCGTCGCGAGGCCAAGCCCCGTGCCGCGCCCCGCTTCCTTGGTCGTGAAGAAGGGCTCGAAGAGGTGCTCGCGCGTCTCGCGATCCATGCCCACGCCCGTGTCGGAGACGCAGAGCCGCACGTAGTGCCCCGGCTTCACGTCCACGTAGCCGCGCACCGCGTCCTCGTCCAGCGCGACGTTCGTGGTCTCGATGGTCAGCTTGCCGCCGCGCGGCATGGCGTCGCGGGCGTTGACCGCGAGATTGATGATCACCTGCTCCACCTGGCCCGGATCGGCCTGGATGCGGCCGAGGTCGGGAGCGAGCTTCATCGCGATGTCGATGTCCTCACCGATCAGCCGCCGGAGCATCCGCTCGGCGTCCTGCGCCGTGGCGTTCAGGTCGAGCACGCGCGGCTCGATCACCTGCTTCCGCCCGAACGCCAGGAGCTGCCGCGTGAGGCCGGTCGCGCGCTCGGTGGCGCGCAGGATCTCGAGCACGCGGCTCCGCGCCGCGCCCGGCTCCTTCAGGTCGGCCAGCACCAGCTCGCCATAGCCCGCGATGACGCTCAGCAGGTTGTTGAAGTCGTGGGCGATGCCGCCGGCCAGGCGGCCGACCGCCTCGAGCTTCTGGGCGTGGAGGAGCTGCTCCTCCAGTCGCCGCCGCTCGGTCGCGTCGCGGAACAGGATCACGGCGCCGACGGTCTCGCCGGTGGCGGAGCGAAGCGGCGACGAGGAGAGGCTCACCGCCAGCATCGAGCCGTCCTTCTTGATGAAGACGTCGTCGCGCTCGATCGTGGTGCGGTTCTCCATCGCGGTCAGGATCGGACACTCGTGGCGTGGAAAGGAGGCCCCGTCCGGGCGGCGGTAGTGGGTCATCTGGTGGAGGTCGCGCAGGAACAGCTCCTCGCGCGTCCAGCCCATCATCTCCCCGGCCGCGGGATTCATGAAGGTGACGCGACCCGCGCGGTCGATGGCGTAGAGCCCCTCGCCGGTGGACTCGGCGACGGCGCGGATGAACTCGGCCTGGCGCCGGAGCGTCTCCTCCGATTCCTTCCGCGACGTGATGTCGCGGATCATGATCTGGGTCGATGGCTTCCCCTGGAAGGTGAACGGGACCGCCGCCACCTCCACGTCGATCACCGCGCCGTCGAGGCGCACCATCTTCTCCTCGAACGGCGCCGCCGGCGCCTTGGGTCCCGCTTCCTCGAGCCGCGCGCGGGTGTCGCTCCGATGATCGGGGTGGAACAGCTCCAGCATCGGCGTCCCGAAGAGCTTTTGGGGACGATCGGCGCCGATCAGCTTGGCGCCGGCCAGATTGGCGAAGACGATCGCCCCCTCGCTCTGCACGAACACGCCGTCGGGGGAAAGCTCGACCAGCCGCCGGTACCGCTCCTCGCTATCGCGAAGCTCGCGTATCGTCTTTTCCAGCTCTTCCGATTCCGCGCGCTTGTGCTCCGTCTCCGTGTCCGTCCGCTTGCGTTCCGTCATGGTGAAACCTCCGTGGATCCCCCGCCACATCGAGCCTGCAAGGGCCGGACCTAGGGCCGCGGCGCGCGCAATTCCTCGGGCGCGCCGGATGGGAGCAGCCCCTTCTCCACCGCGTAGAGGACCAGGTTGGTCTGTCCGTGCAGCTTCAGCTTTTTCAAGGCGTTGGCCCGATGCGTCTCCGCCGTCCGCGGGCTGATCCCGAGGCGCTCGGCGATCTGCGCGCTGGAGCGGCCTTCAGCCGCGAGGTGGAACACCTCGCGTTCCCGGCCGGTCAGGGTCTCGTAGGGATCCGGAGCCGCGCCCTCGGAACGAGCCGCGTACTCCTCGACGGCGGCGGTCGAGAAGGGCGAGCTCACGTACCGCTGGCCCGCGATGGCCTTCCGGATGGCGACCCCCAGCTCGGTGGCGCTCGCGTCCTTGGTCACGTAGGCGGACGCGCCGTGCTTCAGGGCGGCGACGACATACCCCTCGGCCGCGTGCATGGAGAGGACCACCACGCGCGTGCGCGGGGACCGGCGGACGACGCGGCGAAGCACGTCCAGGCCGTTCAAGCCGGGCATCTGGAGGTCGAGGATCAGGACGTCCGGCTTCTGCCGCTCGGTCAGCTCGGCCGCGCCGAGTCCGTCGGAGGCCTCGGCGACCACCTGGAAGTCGGGCTCCGACTCGAGCAGGGAACGAAGGGCTTCGCGCACGACGCGATGGTCGTCCGCCAGGATGATCGTGATCGGCTGCGTATTCATGAGGACACCTCGTCGTTGGGAGACGTCTCTCCTCTGGGAATCGGGATGCGGAGCGACACCCGGGTTCCACCGCCCGGGCTGGAGGAGACGAGAAGGCGGCCTCCCACGGAGCGCGCACGCTCGCGCATTCCGATGAGGCCGCTGGACTGATGCTCGAGAAGGGATGCGGCGGGAAAACCGACCCCCTGATCCATCACGAGGACGTTGATGGTGCCGGGCGTGCCCCGCACCGCGACGCGGGCGTCGACCACCTTGGCATGGCGGGCGACGTTGGTCAGGGCCTCCTGCACGACGCGAAACACCGCGAGCTCCGCCTTGGCCGGGTAGCGCCGTTCCAGCCCCGTCGTCATGAGATGGACACGCACGCCGGTCTGCAGGGCAAAGCGCTCGCAGTGCCAGCTCAGCGCGGGGCCGAGGCCCAGGTCCTCCAGCATCGGGGGGCGGAGCCGGGTCGAGATGTCGCGCACGCGGGCGAACAGCTCGTCCATGATCTCGTCCACGGACACCCGCGACGGGGCGCTGCTCCGCAGCGTCAGGCGCAGCGAGGTGAGGAGCTGGCCGATCTCGTCGTGCAGCTCGCGCGACACGCGGCGGCGCTCCTCCTCCAGGGACGAGACGATGGTGCGCGAGAGCGACGCCAGCCTGTCGCGGTCCACCCGCTCGCTCTCGAGGAGGCGGGCCCGGTCGAATGCCGGCCCGACCCGGTCGGCGGCGAGCTCCAGCAGCCGCCGGTCGTTCTCGTCGAACACGAGACGGGCGCGGGCCACGACGCAGAGCACGCCCACGACGCGCGCCTCCAGAACGATCGGAGCCCCGGCGAAGGAGCGGCACAGGCGCACCCACCCCGGCGGCGTGCCCCCCTCGGCCTGGGGATTGTCCGTGAGGATCGGCTCTCCCGACGAGGCCACGCGCGCGACAACGCCGCGTCGCGCCGGAACGGTGAAGCGCGACGACGCTCCGGCCTGGATTCCGGCCGACGCGCGGCATTCGAGCGAAGAACCGTCCTCCGAATAGAGGAGTGCCAGGGCGGCATCCCCGCGCAGCGCCCCACGGACGCGGTCGAGGAGCTCGCTCAGGAGAACGTCGAGCGGAAGGCAGGCGAGGGCGGGGTCGGTGACTCGGTCGAACGCGAGGGCGGAATCGTGCGGCGGTTGGGTCGGCGCGCCCGCCTCGGGCGGGTCTTCGTCCGGCTCGACGGCGACCGGCGACGGCGCCCTCTCGGGCGGGATGACGGGCGGGGTCACTTCACGGGCGAGCCCGACGATCCGCGCCGGCTGCTCGGGGTCGTCGCCGAGCACGAAGGCGCGATCGAGGAGCAGCGCGTAGCTTCCGTCCTTGCGACGGAAGCGGTACAGCATCACCAGCTCGCGCCGCTCGCCGACCTGGGCCGCGTCGATCGCCGAGAGCACGGAGGCCCGGTCCTCGGGGTGGATGCGCTCCTTCCACCACGCGGGATCGGAGCCCGTCTCCTCCGGCCCGTAGCCGGTGATCGCGAGCATGGCGCCGCCCCGCTGGATCCGGCCGCTCTCGAGGTCCCACTCCCAGGCGGTCTCCCCGGCGGCGTGGCTCACCA
>DATJEJ010000221.1:0-6912 GCA_035496795.1 Candidatus Omnitrophota bacterium | reverse complement strand
CCGCCGCCCGCGGCTGGCTCACGCTGGAGGGGGTCCTCCGCGCCGTGGACGGCACCTTGGCCTCGCCTGCCGGGACGACGTTCGTGGCACCGCGCGACCTCGAGTTCGCGGGCTGCGCCATCGACAGCCGCACCCTCCAGGCCGGCGATCTCTTCGTCCCGCTCCCCGGCACGCGCGCCGACGGCCACGACTTCATCGCGGCGGCGCTCCAGGGCTCGGCGGCGGGAAGCCTGATCGGGCGCGACCGCCCGGTTCCGCCCGAAGCGGCCGCGACGAAGAAGCCGGTGATCCGCGTGGCGGATCCGCTCGGCGCGATGCAGGCGCTGGGGCGGTGGTGCCGCGACCGGGCCGGGATCCCGGTCGTCGCGATCACGGGCAGCAACGGGAAGACCACCACCAAGGAGATGACCGCGGCCGTGCTGGGCACGTCGCGCCGCGTGCACAAGAACGTCGGAAACCTGAACAACCACATCGGCGTGCCGCTCACCCTCACCCGGCTTCGCCCCGAGCACGAGGCGCTGGTCGTCGAGATGGGGATGAGCGCGCGGGGCGAGATCCGCGATCTCGCGGCGATGGCGCAGCCCACGATCGGCGTGCTCACGAACGCCTCGGCCGCGCACCTCCAGCAGCTCGGATCGGTGGAAGAGGTGGCGCTGGCGAAGAGCGAGCTGGCCGAGGCGCTTCCGACGCAGGGGCTCCTCGTCCTGAACGCGGACGACCCGCTTCTCTACCCGATGAACCGCGAGCGGATCGTGCGGAAGACCACGTACGGGCTGGACAATCCCGACGCGGGCCTCCGCCCGACGCGCGTCCTCGTGGACGAGGACGGCACCACGCGCTTCACCCTCGACGACGGCAGCGAGGGACGGCTCTCCCTCCTGGGGCGGCACAACGTGCGGAACGCGCTCGCGGCGATCGCGGTGGGGGACGAGCTGATGGTCCCGCGCGACGCCGCGCTCGCCGCGCTCGCCGCCCTCCGCCCGGCGAAGCATCGCCTGGAGATCCTGCGCGCCGGCGGCGTCGCCGTGATCGACGACGCCTACAACGCAAACCCCGCCTCGATGCGTGAGGCGCTTTCCATCCTGGGCGGCGTCGCCGCCCAGGGCGAGCGGCGGGCGGTGCTGGGCGACATGCTCGAGCTGGGTCCGGGGAGCGAGGCGCTCCATGAGGCGGTCGGCCGCGCGGTGCCCGCGGGCGCCTGGCTCTACGTCGCGGGCTCGTTTGCCCCGGCCATCGAGCGGGGGGCCAGGGCCGCAGGCGTCGCCGCGGCGCGGATCCGCCGCTTCGAGGACGTGGACGCGATGTCCGCCGCGGTGGCGGCCGACGCCCGGGCGGGCGATCTCGTCCTGGTGAAGGGATCGCGCGGGATGCGCCTCGAGCGCGTGGTGCAGGCGCTCCAGGCCGCGGGCGCCCAGGCCGGGGCGGGGAGGGACTGACGGGTGTTCTACCACCTCCTCTACCCCCTGCACGAGCACTTCGCGCCGTTCAACGTCTTCCGCTACATCACGTTTCGCGCCGCGTACGCGCTCGCGACCGCGCTCTTCATCGCGCTCTTCCTGGGTCCGCCGGTGATCCGAAGGCTGCGCGCGCTGAAGATCGGCCAGAAGGTGCGCGACGACGGGCCGCAGAGCCATCTGCCGAAGGCGGGGACGCCCACGATGGGCGGCGTGCTCATGGTCATCTCGATCGCGGTGACCACGCTGCTCTGGGGCAACCTCTCGAACCGGAACGTCTGGATCGCGCTCATCGCCACGATCTGGATGGGGACGGTCGGGTTCATCGACGACTATCTCCGCGTCGTGAAGAATTTCCGGAAGGGGCTCTTGGGGCGCTACAAGCTGGCGGGCCAGATCACGCTGGGGATCGGGGTCTTCGCGGCGGTCTTCTTCTACCCCGCCCACGGCCTCCTCGACCCGGCCGAGACCAATATCCCCTTCCTGAAGCGCACGGTCGTGGATTTCGGATGGCTCTATCTCCCCTTCGTGATCCTGGTCATCACCGGCGCGTCGAACGCGGTGAACCTGGCCGACGGGCTGGACGGGCTGGCGGCGGGGCTCGCCGCCTTCGGCGCGGTCGCGCTCGGAGGGATGTGCTACATCACGGGGCACGCCAAGTTCTCGCAGTACCTCCAGGTCCCCTACATCGCCGGCACCGGGGAGCTCGCCGTCTTCTGCGCGGCGATCATCGGGGCCACGCTGGGCTTTCTCTGGTGGAACTGCCACCCGGCCGACGTCTTCATGGGGGACACGGGATCGCTCTCCCTGGGGGCCGCCCTGGGAACCGTGGCGGTGCTCATCAAGCGGGAATTCCTGCTCGCCATCGTCTGCGGGGTGTTCGTGATCGAGGCCCTCTCGGTCATGGCGCAGGTACTTTCCTTCAAGATCTGGGGGATACGAGTTCTCAAGATGGCTCCGTTGCATCATCATTTCGAGCTGAGCGGTTGGAAGGAGACGCGGGTCGTGGTCCGCTTCTGGATCGCGGCCGCCCTCTGCGCGCTGTTGGCCCTGAGCACCCTGAAGCTGCAATGAGCACGACGACGCAACCCTGGTTCGCCGGATCGAAGGCGCTGGTCGTGGGACTGGCGCGGAGCGGCATCGCCGCGGCGCGGCTGCTCCGGCGCCACGGCGCCTCCGTGCGCGCGGTGGACCGCCGGCGCGCCGAGGAGCTCTCCCCCGACGCGGCCGACCTCGAGTCGCTGGGCGTCGAGCTGCGCGCCGGGGGCACCGATCCCGCGTCTCTCGAGGGGCGCGACCTCGTGGTCGTGAGCCCGGGCGTCCCGCTCGACCTGCCGCTCTTCCGCGAGGCGGAGCGGCGCGGCATCCCGATCGCGGCCGAGATCGAGCTGGGATTCGCGGTGGCCAAGGCGCCGATCGTGGCGGTGACGGGCACCAACGGCAAGAGCACGACGGTGGAGCTGCTCGGCGCCTTCGGCCGCGCCGCGGGGAGGCCGACCGAGGTGCTCGGGAACATCGGCACCGCCCTCTCCGAGCGCGCCGAGTCGGTGCCGGAGGAGGGGCTTCTGGTCGTCGAGGTCTCCAGCTTCCAGCTCGAGACCTGCACGCGCTTCCGCCCCGACGTGGGCGTGATCCTGAACGTGACGCCCGACCACCTGGACCGCCACGGCACGCTGGAGCGCTACGCCGCCGTCAAGGCGCGACTCTTCGCGCATCAGACCGAGCGGGACTACCGGGTGCAGCCGCTCGGCGATCCGCTCCTCGTCTCGCTGCTCGCTCCGATGCGCTCGCGGCCGCTCTGGTTCGGCTTCACCGATCCCACCGCCGACGGCGTCTGGGAAGAGGGGGGCGCCCTCCGCTCCCGATTCGAAGGACGCGAGGGGACCATCGTGAAGCGGAGCGAGGCGAAGCTCGAGGGGCCGCACAACACCGAGAACATGGCGGCCGCCGCGGCCGCCGCGCTCGCCGTCGGGATCTCCGAGCGGGCGATCGCGTCGGCGCTGCGCCAGTTCCGCGGGCTCCCGCACCGGCTGGCGCTGGTCGCGGAGATCGACGGCGTGCGGTACGTGAACGACTCCAAGGCGACGAACGTGGATTCCATGAAGCGCGCCCTGGAGTCGTTCGGCGACGCTCCGATCACCCTGATCGCGGGCGGGCGCGACAAGAACGGCGACTTCGCCTCGATCGCGCCGCTCGTGGCCGAGAAGGTGCGACGCGCCCTGTACGTCGGGGAAGCGGCGCCGATTCTGGAGCGGGCGTGGCCGCACGTGTCCGCCCAGCGCGCGGCGACGCTCGAGGACGCGGTCCGCCTCGCGCGCGCCGAGACGCCCGCGGGCGGGGTCGTGCTGCTGTCGCCGGGCTGCGCTTCGTACGACATGTTCCGCAATTTCGAGGAGCGCGGCGCCCGCTTCGAAGCGGCGGTGCACGCGCTGCAGCGGGACCCCGCGCGGGTGAAGCCGTGAACGTGGCTCTGGACCGCGCGCGCCGCCCCGATTTCAAGCTGCTCGTTCCCGTCGTCTGCCTGGTGGCGCTGGGGCTGGTCATGGTCTTCTCGTCCAGCGCGAGCCTCGCCGCGCACCGCTACAACTCGGAGTACTTCTTCCTGAAGCGGCACTTCGTCCGCGTGCTGATCGGCGCGGCGCTCCTCGTCGTGGTCGCCCGCACCGACTATCACGTGCTGCAGCGGCTCGCGCCCTGGGCGCTGGGCGGCACGGTGCTCCTCCTCGGCGCGCTGCTCGCCCTGGGGAGCGCGGTGCGCGGCGCCAACCGCTGGCTCTCGCTCGCGACGGTCACCATCCAGCCCACCGAGATCGCGCGCGTCGCCTGCGTCGTCTATCTGGCCAAGCTCCTCGACCGGAAAGGGGAGCGGATGGCCTCCTTCCGGGAGGGCGTGCTGCCCGCCTGCATGGTGCTCGGGCTCATGGCCTTCCTCATCCTCCTCCAGCCGAATCTGGGGAGCACGATCGCGCTCCTTTCGACCGGCTTCGTCATGCTCCACCTCTCGGGGGCGCGGCGGGCGCATCTGGCGCTCCTCGTCCTCGCCGGCGTGCTCGTGGCCGTGCTCGCCGTCTCCCACAACGGCTACATGATGGAGCGGGTCCAGGGATGGCTCGCCCAGTGGGGGCACGGCCGCTCCGACTCGCTCGGCAAGAACTGGCAGGTGTCGCAGTCGATCCTGGCCCTGGGCTCCGGGGGCGTCCTCGGCGCCGGGCCGGGTCATGGTCTGCAGAAGGTGTTCTTCCTCCCCGACCCGCACACCGACTTCATCTTCGCGGTCATCGGGGAGGAGCTGGGTCTTCTGGGAACGGCGGGCGTGCTCGCCGCCTTCTCGGTTCTGTTCCTGCGTGGACTCAAGGTCGCGGCCGGAGCGCCGGACCGGTTCGGCTATCTGCTGGCCGCCGGCCTCACGGTCAACCTGTCGGTCTACGTCGCCATGAACATCGCAGTGGTGACCGGGGTGATTCCCACCACCGGCCTGCCGCTGCCGTTCGTCAGCTATGGGGGCTCGGCCCTCGTCGTCAACTTGGGGGTAATCGGTGTTCTCCTCAACATCGCCCATCAAATGGAGACAGGGTATCGGACGCCCGCGGTCGTCCGGCCGCCCGGAGTCGGACGCCGGCGCGTCCGATAGGGTCGCACCGCTCCGCCTGCTGATCGCGGCCGGCGGGACCGGGGGTCACGTCTACCCCGGGATCGCGGTCGCCGAAGAGTGGCGGCGGCGGCATCCCGATTCGGAAGTGGTGTTCGTCGGCACGGCGCGGGGCGTCGAGAGCACGGCGGTGCCGCAGGCGGGGTTCGCGCTCCGCACCATCGCCGCCCGCGGGATCCCGCGGCGGCTGGGGTTCGGCGCGATCCGGGCCGTGGCGGCGCTGATCCAGAGCTTCGTGCAGGCGCAGTCGCTGATGCGGGAGCTCAAGCCGCAGGTCGTGGTGGTGACGGGAGGCTATGTGAGCGGACCGGTGGGGCTGGCGGCCAAGCTGCGGGGCATCCCGGTCGTGGTGCAGGAGCAGAACTCGGTGCCGGGGGCGACGAACCGCTGGCTCAACCTGATCGCCGACGAGGTGCACATCTCGTTCGTGGAATCGCGGAACTACTTCCGGAGGCGGAACAACCTGAAAGTCACCGGCAATCCCATCCGCCGCTCGCTGCTCCGCCAGGATCGGACCAGCGCCTACGAGTTCCTGCGCCTCGACCCGCATCGCAGCACGCTGCTCGTGTTCGGCGGGAGCCGCGGCGCCACCAGCATCAACCGGGCGTTCCAGGACGCTCTGCCGCGCCTGACCCGGCTCCAGAACATCCAGGTGCTCTGGCAGACGGGCAAGGACGAGGCGGCGGCGATCCGCGACCGCGTGAAGTCGCTCTCGATCCCGGTTCACGTGCTGCCCTATCTCGACCAGATGGAGAAGGCGTACGCCGTCGCCGACCTCGCGGTGTGCCGCGCCGGCGCGATGACGATCGCCGAGCTGACGGCGTGCGGCGTGCCCTCCATCCTGATCCCCTATCCGCACGCGACCCACGATCACCAGACGGTGAACGCCCGGGGCCTGATGGAGCGGGGCGCGGCCGAGGTGATCCGGGACGACGAGCTGGAGGCGGAGGACCTGGCGCGGCGCATCGTCCAGCTCTTCCAGGACGAGCCGCGGCTCCGCCGCATGGCGCGGAACGCGCGGGCCTTCTCGCGCACCAACGCGGCCGAGCGGCTGGTGACCTCGATCGAGTCGCTCGCGGGGGCGGTCCCCGCGGAGCGGATGAGCTAGACGTGTACGGACGCATCCGGAGGATCCACCTGGTGGGCATTGGCGGGAGCGGGATGAGCGGGATCGCCGAGGTGCTGCTCAACCTGGGCTACGAGGTGACCGGCTCCGACCCGAAGGAGGGGGAGGCGGTCGCGCGGCTCCGCGATATCGGCGCGCGGATCGCGTCCACGCACGATGCCATGCACGTGGTCGGCGCGGACGTCGTGGTGGTCTCGAGCGCCATTCCCGAGACCAACCCCGAGATTCGCCGCGCCCGCGCGCTCGGCATCCCGGTGATCCCGCGCGCGGAGATGCTCGCGGAGCTGATGCGGATCAAGACGTCGGTCGCCGTGGCGGGAGCGCATGGCAAGACGACGACGACGTCCATGGTGGGGGAGATCCTCGCCAACGGCGGCCTGGACCCGACGGTCATCGTGGGGGGCCGCCTCAAGACCGTGGGCGCGCACGCGCGCCTGGGGCAGGGCCCCTTCCTGGTGGCCGAGGCCGACGAGAGCGACGGGTCCTTCCTGCTCCTGGCGCCGACGATCGCCGTGATCACGAACATCGACGCCGAGCACCTCGACTATCACAAGTCGCTCGAGGGGGTGCAGCTCGCGTTCACGGCGTTCGCGAACCGGATCCCCTTCTACGGGACGATCATCCTGCCCGGCGACGACCCGAATGCCGCGCCGATCCGCGCGCGCGCCAAGCGCCGCGCGCTG
>DATJEJ010000220.1:0-10839 GCA_035496795.1 Candidatus Omnitrophota bacterium | reverse complement strand
GCCGGCTTCTTCCGGGCCGCGGACTTGCGGGAAGCCTTCTTGCGAGCAGGCATGGAACCCTCCCTGTTCGAGTCCTACAGGCGTCTGCCGGCCTACGCCACCGGCAGGAGCGGTCCCGCGGCGAGCCGCGCCTTCGACCGCCCATCGCGCCGATGATGCCGCATCGCGTCGAAAGGGCGCAAGGCCGGCGCCGATTCGGCGCGCCGGCAGGCGCGCCGGCGCGCGCGGGGAACGGCGCGCGAAGGGGAAGGATCTTCGAGATAAGTTTAAGTTAGCCGCGAAAGCTATTGTCGGAGCGTCGCTTCGAGGTGGCTGCCTAAACCTGTGCGGAGGCTGCGATGGCGCGCTCCACTGCGGCCCCGAGCGCTTCGAGTCCGGCCTGCGCGCCCTTCGTCATGTGCAGCCGAAGCGCGGGCTTTCCTCGCGAGGCGAGCGAAGCGATATCCCCCAGCGCCTGCGCCGTCTCCACCTGCCCAAAGGTGTAGGGACTTCCCGGGATCGGCAGGTCGGTCTCGCCCGAGGCCGTGAGGACCAGGAAGAGGCCGGTGCGCGGGCCCCCCTTGTAGAGCTGTCCGATCGAATGCAGGTAGCGGGGGCCGTAGCCCTGGAGGACGGGGACGCGGAGCGCGTTTCGGATCGCGCGCCGGATCAGAGCGAAGGAAGCCTCGCTCGCGGCGGTCCGCTCCATGAAGGCGAGGAGCGCGACGTATTCGCCGGCGCGGGCGCGGGTCAGGAAGCGGTGGAGCACCATCTCGAGGCTGGGATGCGCGGGGGATCCCTCGACGATGCGCGACCAGAAGTCGGCCTCGGCGTAGACCTCGATCCCCAGGTCGCGCGCGACCGGCTGGCCCGCGGGCATCACGCCGGCCGTCGTGAACTGATCCAGGATCCGCTTCGTGTTGTCCTTGCTCTCCTGCACGTTCGGCTCGTCGAAGGGATCGATGCGGAGAACCGCTCCGGCGAACGAGGTCGCGACTTCCCAGCGGAAGAACTCGCCGGCGATCGAATCGCGGCCGGGCAGGACGATGCGGACCCAGGCGGCTCCGGAGCGGGACAGGTCTCCGGCCAGGCGCTCGAGATCGGGCACCGGCTCGCCCTCGAGCTCGATCGAGACGAAGACCCGATCGGCGCCGTAGTGGTGCGCCGCGCCCAGGGGCTCTCCCTCCACCGGCACGATTCCTTTCGCCTCCTTGCCCGTGCTCTCCGCGATCAGCTGCTCGATCCAGAAGCCGACGGGACGCAGGAAGGGGGCGGTCAGGATCGTCAGCTTGTCGCGTCCCTCGCGCGCCGCGGCGCCGAGCAGGGCGCCCAGCCGCAGCGCGCCGTTGCGCGCGGGGTCGGGCGAGAGCGACGCCTCGCGGGCCGATTCCGCCCGCGCGGCGAGCGCGCCCAGGTCCAGGTTGAGGAGCGCGGCGGGGACCATCCCGAAGTAGGAGAGGGCGGAATAGCGCCCGCCGATGTCGGGAGGGTTGCGGAAGATCTTCCGGAAGCCTTCGGCGCGCGCGAGCGCTTCGAGCGGCGAGCCGGGATCGGTGATCGCCGCGAAGCGGGAGCCCGCATCGGCGAGGCCCGCCCCTTCCACGCGGGAACGGAAGAACCGGTACTGCGAGAGGGTCTCCAGCGTCGTTCCGGACTTGCTCGAAACGAGGAAGAACGTGCGGTCGAGGCGCGCGCCCGCCTCGGCCGAGCGGACCGCGTCGGGATCGGTCGCGTCGAGCACGTCGAGGATCGGGGCGCCGGGGCCCGGCGTCATGCAGCGCTTCAGCACCTCGGGGGCCAGGCTCGATCCGCCCATGCCCAACAGGAGCACGCGAGTGAAGCCCGCGGCGCGCACGTCCGCGGAGAAGGCCTGGAGCTCGGCGATCCGTCCCCGGAGACGCCCCGGCTCGTCCAGCCAGCCGAGCCGGTTCCGAATGACCGCGGCGTGGGCGGGGTCGTCCTTCCAGAGGGAGGCGTCGCGCGCGAAGAGCCGAGCGACGGCGTCGCCGTTTCGAAGGGATTCCAGCGTCTCCCGGTAGGCGCCCTCGAGGGAGCCGAGCAGCTCGGTCTGCTGCGTCGCGGCGGCCATGTCAGCGGCGCTCGTGCGTGCGCTCGTACTCGCCGATCTGCGCGATGCGGCGCGCATGGCGGCCGCCGTCGAACGGCGCGTTCAGCCACGCGTCCAGGATCTCCTCCTCCTGGTCCTTCGGCGTCACCGCCGAGGCCAGGACGAGCACGTTGGCGTCGTTGTGGCGCCGCGCCATCTCCGCCTGCCAGCAGTTGATGGCGATGGCGGCGCGAATGCCTTCGACCTTGTTGGCCGCGATCGCGATCCCGTTGCCGGAATCGCATGCGAGGACGCCGCGTTCGGCGGCGCCGTCGCGCACGGCCTCGGCGACCTTGAACGCGTACGCCGGGTAATCGGTCGACTCGGTGGAGTTCGTGCCCATGTCGAGCACCTGGTGGCCGCGCGCTTCCAGGATCCGCTTCACGCGCTCTTTCTGTTCGAATCCGGCGTGGTCGGCGCCGATCGCGATCGTCATGGTTCCGCTCCTCGCTCCGCGCGCGCGACGCGCGCACGCAGGTCGTTCGAGACTAGGTCCGGTCTCGAAGACGCGCAACAGGGGATTGCAGCGGGGGCATTGACACGAGCGCGCGAAAGCCGGAGACTCCGAGGCCCATGGCCAAATCCGAATCCGCCCGGCCCACCGCGTCGCTGCGCGCGGAGCACGCGACGATCATGTCCAAGGTGCAGGCGCTGGCCGAGCGGATCGAGACGCTCCACGAGCAGACCACGCTGGACCAGTTCTCCACCGCGCGCGAGGTGGTGGATTTCGTCCGCCGCCAGATCGCGCCGCACGCCCACGCCGAGGAGTACACGCTCTACCCGGCCGCGGACTGGGCGGCCGGAGAAGGCTCCAAGCTCACCGAGCCGGTCCGCTTCGAGCACGTCCTCGTCTCGCGGCGCTGCGACGCGCTGGAGAAGGCGATCGGCGCGGGGGCCGCGCCGGGAAAGCTGATGCACCTCTGCTACGGAATCCTCGGCCTGGTCGCGGCGCACTTCGTCGTGACCGAGGAGGTGATCCTCCCCTACCTCGACAAGGCCTTCGACGGACCCCGCTTCGAGAAGGAAGTGCTGACCCCGCTCCGGGAGACCCGGAAAACGAAGCGCTGACCGGGAGGCGGCCCGCCCGCGCGCCCCTAGTCCATCGCCTCCCGCACGTACGCGTCGAAGGCTTTCGTGTTGAACTCCCGTTTCAGGAAATCGCGCACCAGCGTGTCCGCGGGTTTCGAGCCGCCGGGCGCGAGCACGGTCTTGCGGTAGCGCGTCGGCACCGTGGGCTCGAGAAGATGCTCGCGGTCGAAACGGGTGAAGAGGTCCTTCGCGATCACCTGGGACCAGAGGTAGGTGTAGTAGATGGCGGAGTAGCCGTCGAGGTGCCCGAACGAGCACTGCATGTGGGTGTTCGGAACGGGTGGGAACGGAACGATGGCGCGCTCCGCCTGGGCCACCACCGAGTCGCTGTTCACCTGCGCGGGCGGCCGGTCGTACAGGTGGAGGGAGACTTCGGAGAGATAGGCCTGGAAGCCGCGGTCGATGCCGCGGCCGAAGGCATCGGCCCGCCGCATCTTGTCGACCATGGCCGCCGGGATCGGCTCGCCGGTCTGGTAGTGCTTGGCGAAGGTCTGCAGCGAGGACGGGTACCACGCCCATTCCTCCAGCATCTGCGAGGGCGCTTCCACGAAATCCCATTCCGTGGAGATGCCCGCGATCGGCTCCCAGCGCTGGCCTCCGCCGAAGATCGTGTGGAGCAGGTGCCCGAATTCGTGGAAGAAGGTGACCACGTCGGCGTGCTCCATCAGCCCCGGGTCGCCCGGCTTGCCGCCGGGCAGATTGCAGACCAGGGCGGCCTCCGGCAGCTGGATCCCCGCGCAGCCCTGGCGGATCGTGAACTGCGCCGCGTGGTTGAATTTGCCGGGGCGGGGGTGCAGGTCGAAGAAGAACCGGCCGAGGAGCCTGTCCCCCTCGTACACCTCGTAGGCCTCCACGCTCGGATCCCACACGACCGCGTTCTCGATCCGCTTGTACGTGACCCCGAAGATCCGCGAGGTGACGTCGAGAACCCCCTGCTTCACACGGTCGAACGCAAAGTAGGGGCGCGCGGTCTGCGCGTCGAAGTCGTAATCGCGCTTCCGGATCAGGTTCCCGTAGTAGCTGACCTCCCAGTTCTGCACCGCCGCCGCCTTGGGATCGTCCTCGCGCTTGCGCTTCAGGTACACCCCGTACTCGCGCTTCGACTGCTCCGCGACCAGGGCGCCCACCTTGTCGAGGAACTCGGCGGCGCGCTTCGGCGTGCGAATCATCTTGTCCTCGGTGATGTAGTCGGCCCACGTCCTGTAGCCAAGGAGCCGCGCCAGCTCGTAGCGCTTGGCGAAGAGGCTGTCCAGCACCGCCATGTTCTGGGGGTACGCCCGGTTCCGGCTCTCGAGGGAGAGGCGGTGCCGGACCTCCTCGTTCTTCGCGTACTTCATGACGGGGAACCGGTCGGGGTACTCGATCGAGAGGGTGATCTTCCCGTCGGGGCCCGGCTTGTGGGATTGGAGGAAGTCCTCCGGCAGGCCGTCGAGATCGGAGGCGCTGACCGAGATCGTCCGCGAATCGTTCCGGATGTTCCGGTCGAACTCCTGGCCGATCAGGACCAGCTGGTCGCGAAGGGCGGCGATGCGGGCGCGCGTGGCCTCGTCCTTGTCCACTCCGGCGCGGCGGAAGTCGCGCAGGGTGCGCTCCACCAGGAACCGGGTGTCGGGGTCGGCCTTCTTCACGCTCACCGCGCTGACCGCGTCGTAGAGGCCGCGGTTCAGCGACGCGTCGCTCAGGAACTTCTGCGCCTTCTGGGTCACCGACTCGGCGGCGGTCCGGAACGCCGAGTCCGGGTGTGCTACTTCCATGAGTCCCGCCATGTACGCGGCGTTGTCGGCATGGAGCATCATCTCGTTGTAGGGGGAGAGCGTGTTCTCGACGGTGTGCGTGCCCTTCACGGCGAGCACGCGGTCCATCGCCTCCCGCGCGTTTCCGAGCTCGGCCTCGCACTGGGTCCGGAAGGCGCCCGCGTCCGGACGGTCGCTGTAGAAAAGGGGCGGGTTGCCGGCGGCCGCGGCCGGTCTTGGAGCGGCCGCCGCCGTCAGGGAGAGCGCCGCCGCCGCGGCGAAGACGGCGCGGGCGGCGAGGCGAAAGGAGCGTGGGAAGGGCACGGTTCCTCCAGGATGCGGGCTAGAGATAGGAGTCGCGATAGACGGCCGCGCGGCGCTCCGGCAGGAACGTGCGGGCGAATGCGGGAACGATGTCGTCCACCTCGGCGAAGCCGGCGTGGCGCATCTCGGTTTTCAGGTGCTCGCGCAGATGGGTCGCGGTGTCGACCGTGGGGTTCAGCACCGCGGCCTCGAGCGCGGCGCGCGAATCGGGACGGATCGAGAGGCGCTCCACCTCGCGCGTCCACCACTTGAGGGGCGGCGCCCAGCGACGCTGCAGCGTGAACCAGAGGTGGACTCCGGCGAGGGCGGCCCGATGCAGGTTCATCTGCCGGTCGGCCGCGAACCCGCGCACGTCGTCCACGATGGCGTAGTGGGTCGCGATCAGCAGGGTCAGGTAGCGCTGCAGCGCCCGGTCGCGCCAGCCCTCCTCGGGGAAGGCGGCGAGCGCGCGGCGGCGCTCCTCGAGGGTGCCCGAGCGATCGGCCAGGACGACCGCGTCCACGTAGGGCCAGTGATCGATGTCGAGCGGCGAGCGCAGCGACTCGGCCAGCGTCTCGTCCGTGAAGATCGAGAAGTCGCCGATCATGCGGCGCGGCGCCTCCCCCTCGGCGAAGATCCGGAGCAGCGTCTGCTCCGGGGGGATCGATCGAAACCGCTCGGGGGTGACCAGGATCAGCGCGTCGTAGTCGCCATCGGGGTCCGCCCATCCCAGGACGCGGCTGCCGCAGAGGAGGATTCCCAGGGTCTCGGGCCGCGCGAGATGCTCTTCGAGCGCCGCGCGCACCGCGGGCTCGTGGATCTGCTCGAGCGAGCGGGTGGCGGGGGCGCCGGCATGACCGGTCTCCGGCAGGCTCACGTCCCCATGAGCCGCTCGTAGAACCGCTCCGGCTGCGCCTGGAAGCGGACGAGCGTGGAGTCTGCCGCGAACCAGTAGTCGCGGCCGCGGAAGGTCACGTGCGGCGAGCCTTTCGTGGGACGGAAGCGTGCCCGCGTGACGGGATCGGTGAGGACGGTGGCGTAGCGGAGCGGATCCTTCCGGAAGAGCTTCATCGCCGACAGGCTGGAGAAGAAGAAGATGTCCTGGTTCACCGTGAGGCGCAGCGACGAGTCGAAAATGGCGCGCCGCGAAGGCCGGACGGGACACCGCAGGGAGATCTTCATCTCGCGCAGGTAGCGTTCCGGGTCTTTCGAGAAGACGGAAGGGCAGGGGCTGCAGCAGAAGGCGATCGCTTTTCCGTTCACGTAGACGGGATTGCGGTTCGGATCGACGCGGGCTTTGCGGACCGGGCAGATGATGTTGACGGAGACGCTCGAGTCGGCGTACATGATCCGCTCCCTCCCGGGGGGATCGGTGACGACGTAGGAGGGGAGGCCGATCTGGAGGTCTTCGGTTCCGTCAGTGCCCTGGGCGGCGACGCGAGGCGGGCCGCCCATGAGCGTCGCCAGGGCCATGGCCAAGGCGAGCGCGGCGGCTACGATCAGCAGGAATTTGGCGATGCGTCCAGAGCCAGCGTGTGGAACCAAGTGCCCCCCCTGAGCCCGGGATGGTAACCGAAGTCGGCCACTCCCTTCGACTTCAATTCACTCCCTCGTTCATACCCTCCACCCGGACGGTTTCTCCCTGCTCGGGAAGGTGAGGCTTTCCGGAAAAGTCGATGTAATGACCCGACTTGAAAGCCTTGGTCTGGAGGTAGAACCGGTTGTGCTCGTTCGGGGGGATGACGAGGGGCTGGCGCCCCTCGACGACGATCCCGTACCGGGCCAGCTCGCTCACCTTGCGCGGATTGTTGGTCATGAGCTGAACCGACCGGATCTTCAGGCTCTGGAGCATGTGCGCGGCGATGGCGTACTCCCGCTCGTCGTCCCGGAAGCCGAGGGCCTCGTTGGCCTCGACGGTGTCCAGGCCGCGGTCTTGAAGGCCGTACGCCCGGATCTTGTTCAGGAGGCCGATCCCGCGCCCTTCCTGGCGCAGGTAGAGGACGACCCCCATCGGGAGCTGGGCGATGGTCCGAAGGGAGACCTCGAGCTGGTCGCGGCAGTCGCAGCGGAGCGACCCCAGGGCGTCTCCGGTCAGGCATTCCGAATGGATCCGGACGGGGACGCTCTCCTGGCCGTATGGGCGGCCGGACATGACCGCCACATGCTCCTTGCCGTCGCGGTTGTTCCAGAATGCCGCGATCTGGAACCGCCCGAACCGGGTGGGAAGCTCCGCGATGGCCACGATCTTGACGCAGATCTTCTGGTCGCCGATCCCCCCGCAGCAGTGGTCCGCCTCCGAGCGGAGGATGGCCTCGATTTCAGCCTGGGTCAGTCGCACGGTGGATTAGATGCCTCCCGCCCGGTTTCGAATCGAAACGTGCTATCGTAGCCCCGTGAGCGCCAATCCCCGGGCCCCCGAGCTGCCGGCGGACTTCGCCTGGCTCAACACCGACCGCCCCCTGACGTTCGCGCGGGAGCTGCGCGGTCAGGTGGTCCTGCTCGATTTCTGGACGTACTGCTGTATCAACTGCATGCACGTCCTCCCCGACCTGGCCTATCTCGAGGACAAGTACGCCCGCGAGCCCTTCCTCGTGATCGGGATCCACAGCGCCAAGTTCGAGAACGAGGGGCATCGACCCACGGTGCGGGCGGCGATCAACCGCTATGAGATCCGCCACCCCGTGATCGTGGACCAGGAGATGCGGCTCTGGAGCGAGTACACCGTCAAGTCCTGGCCCACCCTGGTCCTGGTCGGCGCCGACGGCCGGATCGTCGGTGCGGTCGCCGGGGAAGGGAACCGCGAGGCCCTGGACCAGGCGGTCGCCCAGGCCCTGTCCGACGCCCGCGCGAAAGGGCTTCTGGCCGACGGGCCGCTTCGGCTGGAGCGCGAGCAGTCGGTGCGCGCCGCGACGGGCCTCGCCTTTCCGGGCAAGGTCCTCGCCGACCTGCTCGGACAGCGGCTCTTCATCGCCGATTCCAACCACAACCGGATCGTGGTCACGACCCTCCCGGACGAAGAGGGACGGTCGCGGCTGCTGCGCACCGTGGGATCGGGGCGCGTGGGCCGCGAGGATGGCGCCGCCGACACGGCGGCGTTCCATCATCCGCAGGGACTGGCCCTGATGAACGGGGACCGGCTGCTCGTGGCCGACACGGAGAACCACCTGCTCCGGTCGGTCGATCTCAAGACATGGAGGGTGAGCACCGTCGCCGGCACGGGCGAGCAGTCGTACGACCGCTCCGGGGGCAAGCGCGGCACGGCGCAGGGGCTCAATTCCCCGTGGGATCTCGCGGTCGAGGGGAGCACGTGCTACGTCGCGATGGCGGGCCATCACCAGATCTGGCGCGTGGACCTGCCCATGGCGCTCTGCCGCGCGTGGGCCGGCACGGGGCGCGAGAACATCGTGGACGGACCCGCCGAGGCCGCCGCGCTGGCGCAGCCCTCGGGGCTGGCCCTGATGGGAAACTATCTCTACTTCGCCGACTCCGAGGTCAGCGCGGTCCGCCGCGTGGACATGGCCGCCGAGCGGGTGGAGACGGTGGTCGGCCGCGGCCTCTTCCACTTCGGCGACCAGGACGGCGCCGTCGAGCAGGCCAAGCTGCAGCACCCGCTGGGCGTGGCCGCGTGCAGCCGGAAGATCCTGGTGGCCGACACCTACAACCACAAGATCAAGGAGCTGGACCCGGACGCGCGGACGATCCGGACCCTTCTCGGGGACGGCAAGCCCGGGAGCGAACGCGGCGGAACGAGTCTCGCCCTCTTCGAGCCGGGCGGCCTTCATGCCACCGACGACACGCTGTACGTGGCGGACACGAACAACCACCGCGTGGTGCGCGTCGCGCTCCCGTCGCTGGCGTGGACGGAGGTGGTCGTCGAGGGGCTGGAGCCTCCATCGGTGGAGCCGCGCACCCGCGCCCTGGGCGCGGCCCTCACGGCGGGTCCCGCGACCCTGCGGTCCGGAGCCGCCACCGGATGGCGCGTCCTGGTGCAGCTCCCGGAGGGGGCGCACGTGAGCGACGAGGCGCCGGCCAGCGTGCGGGTGCAGCGCGACGGCCAGGTCCTCCTCCAGAAGACAATGCTCGGCGCCACGTGGCCGCTCGCGTTCGAGCTTCCGGCGCAGCCGCCCGGCCGCGCCGACCTCCACATCCAGGTCTCCTTCGCCTACTGCCACGACGGGCAGGGCGTCTGCATCCCGGCCAGTCCCGCCTGGAGCGTTCCCGTCCGCTTCGAGGACCGGGGTGAGGCGGAAGCCCAGCTCACCGCGTCGTTAGCCTAGGCCCCCGGGCGCTCGCATGAGTGGCTTCTGGGGACACTTCCTCACCTGGGTTCAAGTCTTCGCCATCCCGCTCCTGGTGCTGGGCAACGCCGTCTTCGTGGCCGCCGAGTTCTCGCTGGTGACCGTGCGGAGGACCCGGCTCGAGGAGCTGGCCGCGAACAAGGTGCCCGGGACCCACGTGGCGCAGGAAGCGGTCCGCCGGGTCACGGACATGATCGCGGCCACCCAGGTCGGGATCACGATGACCAGCCTGGGCCTGGGATGGGTGGGCGAGCCGGGGCTGGCGCGGGTGCTCAAGCCCTGGTTCCACTTCATCCCCGAGAACTGGGGGATCTTCGCGGCGCACGGCGTCGCCACCGCGTTCGCGTTCCTGATCATCACGTTCCTTCACGTCGTCGTGGGGGAGCTGGCGCCGAAGGGGATCGCGCTGCGGAAGCCCGACACGGTCGCGATCATCCTCGCCGGCCCGCTGCTCGCGTTCGAGAGGATCTTCCGTCCCTTCATCCGGGTGGTGAACTGGAGCGGCAACGGCCTGCTCCGGCTCCTGGGGTTCAAGCCCGCGGCGCATACCGGCCACGTCCACTCGGTGGACGAGCTGCAGCTGATCGTGGAGGACGTGAGCGAGGCGGGGAAGATGTCCCCCGAGCAGGCCGACATCCTGACGCGCGCCTTCCAGCTTCCCGAGAAGAGGGTGCGCGACGCGATGCTCCCGCTGGCCAAGGCGATCATGCTCGAGTACCGGATGAAGCCGCAGCAGATCCTGTACGCATTGCAAGATTCCGTGCACACGCGCTTCCCGGTCTACGACGGCGAGCCGACGCGCGTCGTGGGCATCGTGAACGCGAAGGACCTGTTCGCGATCTACGCCACGAGCGGTCTCGTGAATCTGGAGGACGCGATGTATCCCGTCACGTGGGCGCCAGCCGACCGGAGCACCGCCGATCAGCTCAAGGAATTCCGCCGAGCGCGGCGGCAGATGGCGGTGGTCATCGACGAAGCGGGCATCCCGATCGGGATCATCACGCTGGAGGACATCGTCGAGGAGCTGGTCGGGGACATCGAGGACGAGCACGACGTGTCGGGGGTGCGGTAGACGCCGCAACTTCGAGCCCGGGTGGCGGAATGGCAGACGCAGGGGACTTAAAATCCCCTGGGGGAAACTCCGTGAAGGTTCGAGTCCTTCCCCGGGCAAACCGCTACGCCTCGTGAGGGAGGCTTGTGGCAAGCGAAGGTCCGAGACCTGACGCCGACCCGACGAGGGCCACCGCCACGGCCCTCGAGTTTCCCTGCTCGGGCTGTGGGCGTCTCATGGCGGTCCGGTATCTCGTGCCCGGCGAGCGGGCCGTCTGCA
>DATJEJ010000219.1:0-11232 GCA_035496795.1 Candidatus Omnitrophota bacterium | reverse complement strand
CCGAGCGCCCGAGCGGGGCATAGCGCCTCGCGGCTCCCTCCTGCTCGCCAGCGGTCGCCTCCTTCGCCGCGGCGCCGAAGCGCCGCCCCTGCTCTTCCGCCTCACGCCCGAGGCGCGCGGACGATCGCTCGCCGTCGTCGTCTTCGATCTCCTCGGGCGCCGCGTGCGCACCCTGGTGTCGGGTCAGCGGTTCGCGAGCGAGGGTGCTTTCGCGTGGGATGGACGCGACGCCGGCGGAGCGTGGGTGCGCCCCGGGCTCTACGTCGTCGCGGCCGAGGTCGCCGCGGAGGACGGGCGAGGGCCGCGCCGCTCGGCGATTCCGGTCGCGGTCTCCGCGGCGGGGACGGCTCCGTGACGCGCCGCGCGACGTTCGTCGCCGTCGCGGCGGCCGCGGCGCTTGCGGCATCGCTGCCGGGCGGCATCGCGCGCGCCGCCTTCGATCTTCGAAGCGCGGCTCCCTCCGCCCTCGGAGCGGCGTCGGCGGACCTCGCGTTCGATCCGCTGGACGGTCGGGATCGCGCGCCCGTCTGGAGCGCCGAAGCGAGCCACGCTTCGCTCTACGGAGTGCCCGGACTCGCCGCCGACCGCGCCGAGGCCGGGCGAGGGTGGCCCGGGTTCGCGCTCCAGACCGCCTGGTCGCGGGCCGGAACGCCCGACCTCTCCGAGTCGGTCCAATCCCTCGCGCTCGAAGAGCGCGGCCCGCGCGCGATCCGGCTCCGCGCGCGCGTGGAGCGGCTCGCGCTGCGGCTTGCCGGCGATCCGGAGGCCGCGGGGTGGGCCGGGAGCGCGGGGATCGCCGCGCGGCTCGCGGGCGGACGCGGTGAGGTGGAGGTGGCTCTCGACGCCGACCGGATCGTCCGAAGCCGCGGCGCCGAGCGTCTCGGGGCCGATCCCTCCGTGGCGGCGGCGGTGCGATTTCAGTCCGGCGGCGTCACGGTGGCGCTGGCCGACCGCTGGGAGCGGACGGGCCGAAGAAGTCCACGGCTTGCGATCGAGCTCCCGGTGGCGTCGCTTCTCACCCTTCGTGCCGCGCGCGGCCAGGGCCCGGGGCGGCTGGGCTTCTCGCTCGCGGCGCGATGGGGGCGCGTCGAGATCGCGGCAGGACGCCTGGACGGCGCGGCCGGAGAAGGCATCGCCGCCATGAGCATCGGGCTCGCGCGTGACGAAAGGGGACGGCCCGCGTCGAGTGCGGACCGTCCCCCGGAGGATCGCCTCGCGCGCGATGGCGCGACGAGGTCAGCGGAGCAGGATGAGCTTCTTCGCGTCGGAGGCGCCCGGAGCCGTCATGCGATAGAAGTAGGCGCCGCTCGCGAGCGGCCGTCCCGCGTCGTCCACGCCGTCCCAGCGCGCGGTGTAGACGCCCGGCTCGTAGGACTTCTCGACGAGCGTGCGCACGTGGCGTCCGCCGACGTCGAAGATGTCGATCCGGACGGGACCGCGCTGCCCCACCGAGAAGCGGATCGTGGTGGCCGGGTTGAACGGATTGGGCGCGTTCTGGAAGAGCTGCGTGCGCGCCGGCGGAGCCTGGCCCGCGGGATCCTCGAGCACCGCCGTCGGCGAGTAGCAGGGGTTTTCCAGGAAGTAGTTCTGCGTGATCGCCTTGGCCAGCTGCAGCCGCTCGCCGCCCTCCTCGATCGAGTTGAAGCTGAATCCCATGAAGACGGCGCGCGCGCTGTCGGTGCCGAACGAGACGTACTTCGTGGCATAGCGCGTGGCGGCGGGTTGCGTGTTCGGGTAGCGGAGCAGGACGCCCCACTTGCCGCCGGACTGCGCCTGGTTGGAAGGAGTGATGAGGTCGAACTTGTTGATGATGGGGCAGTCCCCATTCAAGTGGAAGAACCGCCCGGCGGCCGGCCCGCCGGCCACGCCCGAGACCACCGGGTGGAGCGTATCGGCGGGTTGGTTCTCCCAGCTGTCGCGCAGGTAGCGTGCTCCGGCGGTGAACCCCATGAAGCTGTTGTAATCGGCACCGCTGGCCGTCAGCTCGTACCCCACGTCGTCGCCGGTGATCCAGAGATTCCGATCCCGTCCGGATTGCTGGATCCACGACTGCAATACCGCCTGGTCCTGCGGCGTGATCGTGAAGGAGGAGAGGTCCCCCGAGTGCCAGATGATCGTCTTGTACTGCGTCAGCGAGGCGACGTTGGTCGGGGGCCAGTGGTACTGGATGTCGTTGGGATCGGAGCCTCCCAGGCAGTTCCCCACGCCGCTGCTGGGTCCGTTCACGTCCCAGGTATCGAACTTGTACCCCAGCGCCTTCAGCGCGTCGGCGATCCGTGGCGATGTCTCGCGCCCGGAGAAATGGTTCACGAACAGAATGGTGGCCAGGCTGTCGAAACAGCCGTTTCCGGGGTTGGTGGCGGTCTTGAGCGGCAGGATCGACGCGGTCAGGTAGTGCTGCGCCGACACGGCGTCGGTCGGATAGGTCGCCGTGTTGTTCATGCTGTCCGTGGCGGCGAAGTAGTATTGCAGCGTCGTGCCGGCCGCATAGCTCGCGGCGGGCACGTCGGCGTAGAAGCGGGTCGGGATCGCCGGCGCGACGTTGACGAGCGGGGTGGAGCTGAAGGCGCCGCTCGGAGCCGTCCGGTAGAACATGAAGCCGTTCTTGTATCCGAGCGAGGTGTTCACGTTCACCACCGTCGTGTCGCCGACGGCGCTGTTGAAGTTGTCATCCTTGTAGAACGGCGTCGTCGAGAACGTGTCGTTGAAGAGATCGAGATCGCGCACCACGAAGGACGGAGGCGCCGTTCCGATCACGCCGATGGCGACGTTGTCGAAGAACGCATAGACGCCGTTCGGCGAGGAGATGCCGTCGCAGAACGTGGCCGAGTAGTCGCGCAGCCCCAGCTGGACCTGCAGCGAATCGTGCTCGCCCGCGCCGGGGAGCGGAATCCGCTGCCGCGCCCAGTCCTTGTTGCCGCCGTAATAGACGAAGAAGGTCGGATCCTGCCAGGCGCTCCAGTTCCCGCCCACGTTCTTCGTGCGGAAGTTCAGGTGGTAGTAGAAGCACGCCTGCAGCGGCAGGTTCCGGTAGACGTCGAATTCCACGAAGGCGTCCGAGGCCCGGTTGATCGCGACGGGAGGGGTGTTCAGGACGTCATCCATGCGGGGGACCAGGGACTGGACGACGGGATCCCACGCGGTCCAGACCTTCGACGTGTTGCTGGAGCAGACGTCCTCGGTGAAGAGGTTGCCGCTCAACCAGAAGAGGTCTCCCACCCCCGGGTTCGTCGTGACCGACCAGTGGCCCGCGTTGCCGTGGCCGTCGTCGAACAGCCGGATGTCGGTTCCCGCCTTGATCGTGATGTTGTCGATGATCCAGCCGTCGCCGTTGTAGAGCCCATCGGCCGAGGAGTACCCGACGTCCGACGTGAACTTGAACCGGAACGAGACCGGATTGTACTTGAGCCGCGTCGAGTCGGGGATGACGACGGTCACGGTGTCGCAGTTGTTCTGATTGTTCGGCACCGCTCCCGTGAAGGTCGCGAGGTTGTTCCAGTCGGCATCGTCCGGATCGAAGACCTGCACGAATCCGAAGTCGTACAGGGGCTCGGCGTTGAACCGGTGTCGGAATCCGAGGGTCACCGGCGTTCCGGCGGGGATCCCGCTCAGGTCGACGATATTGGAGAGGTACTGCGTCCAGTCGTTGTCGTAGCCCGCCCGATTCGTGTCGTAGATCCAGGTCGAATCGACGAGCCCGCACCACCAGGCCGCTCCCTGACAGCTCAGCAGGCTGTCCACGTGCCACGCCGTCGGCTTGAGCGACTGGTCGTAGTGCGTCCAGCCCCCCTCGTTGCTGGGACTGGAGCGCGTCTCCAGGCTGTCGCGGAACACATAGAGCGTCTCGCCGGTCGCGGGCGCGCGCTGGATGCGGCCCGCTTTCATCCCCGGGGGCAGGAGCTCCAGGGACGACGCCTGGTTCCGGGCGACTCCCGCCGGGGGCGGCTCCGCTCCGGCCTGCGCCGTGCGGGCCGCGTGGGCTGTCGCCGGAATCGCGGCGGCGAGAACGAGGGCGAGGAAGACAATGCGGCTACGAAGCGGACGCATGGGGGGAGTCCTCCGGACGAAACGGGGCGCAGCTTGGAAACGGGGGAAACAGTGATCCGGGATGGGAAAACGTGCCATGTCGCCTTCGTGTTCCCTTGCGGTCCGAGGTGTCGCGACAGAGGCAAGCGACGGGAAACCGAGCGTGGCTACGCTGAGAGCGGCATTATAACCGATCGCGGTTTCGAAGTCGAGGGAAATCGTGTCGCACGTTTGGCTTGCGGCGTCGGTACGATCGGCGTTCCAGGGTCCGGTCGGGTCGCGTTGTTGGGCCTCTTACGCTTTGCTATCATGCGACGGAAAAGGCAACTAGCGATTTCGGGAGTGCTCGCGGCCCTCGTCGTGGTGCCGCGCGCTTCGGCGGGTCAGGACGTCGAGTCCGCCGGCGTGTGGCTCCCCCGGGAGGCCGGCGACCTCGAGGCGCCCGACCGTCTCGAAGAAAGGGACCCCGGGCCGGGCCTGGGTGCGCGCGCCGACGTTCGAAACGGTAGATGGAAGCCGAAGCACGTCTGGGCGGAGACGGCGTGGCGGCCGCTGGGCTCGATGCGAGCGGAGTGGGTCGCGCTGGCCGAAGGCGCGGGGCGGGGAACGATCCGGATCCAGCGCGGGCCGCGCGTGGTCCTGGTCGCCGGCGCCATCGTGGCGCGTCGTCCGCCGTCGCTCTTCGGTGAAGCGCTCGGACTCACGCGTCCGCTCCGCGCCCCGCGAGGACCCGAGGCCGGCGTGCCGCGGTTGGAGGGTCCCCGGGGAGCGACGAGCCTTGCCGTGCGCGGCGCCGGGTCGGAAGCGACGGTGGGCGCCGTAGCGGCCTGGGGGTTGGTCGGAAGGGACGGCGACGATCGCGTCCTTGGGGCCGGGGGACTGGCATCGCGCCGAGGAGCCTTCGCCGCGGCGTTCGCCGCGGGCGCGATCGGCGGCGGGAGGCGCGCCGGTTCCCTGTCGGTCGGCTGGGCCGCCGGCGGGGATCGCTTCTCCTGCGAAGCGCTGCTCTCGCCCGGGCACGGCCCGGAGCTTCTGGCCGAGGCGGTTCGCTCCGCCGGGCCGCTCGCCGTCGAGGCGCGATGGCGCCGGAGGCCGGGTGAGGCGAGGCCGGTCGCCGGGGAGCTCGTGGCGCGATGGGCCTCGGGCCCGATGCGGACGCGGCTGTCCTGGCGTCCCTGGTCGGCGCGGGCGCCGGGAGACGACGGGCGTGTCGAGCTGGAGACGACGGTGAGGGACGCCGGCAGCGGCCCGATCCGGATGCGGCTCGGGGCGCGTGTCGCCGAAGACGCGCTCCCATCCTCCGGGGGAAGCCGGGGGGAGCGCTACGCGATCGCCGACATCGGCATCGCGCGCGAGCGCGGGCGCGCGTTCTCGCTCCTCGTCTCGGTGCGGGATTCCCGCCGGGCCGCGGGTGGCGCGATCGCGTCCGCGCTCGGGGGGCGCCTGGCGCTCTCCTCGCGGGGACGCGCCGGCGCCGCGCTGGTGATGCAGGCCCGGCGCGCGGCGGCGCGGAGCGGGTCGGAGAACGACGCGCCGGCCGCCTGGACCGCGTCGCTCGCCCCCTCCGGGGCGGAGACGCTCGCGTCGCGCGCGGGCTCCGGCATCGCCGCTTCGGGCCGGGCCTGGGTTCGGATGGGTGGATTTCGACTGGAAGCGCTCGTCTCCGACGCCGCGGCGCCGGAGGGAGGGGGATCGTCCGCGGGCTCGCTCCGCATCGAGTGGGGGCGGGGAGACCAATAGAATCGTCCAGAGAGAGCTCTGGAGGATCGGGGGACCGTATGCGTTACGCGGATCGAATGAGCCAGCTGGGAACAGAGACCGCTTTCGAGGTGCTCGCCAAGGCGCGGGCGCTCGAGGCGAAGGGACGCTCCGTCGTGCACCTCGAGATCGGTGAGCCGGACTTCGACACGCCGGCCCCGATCCGCGCGGCGGCGGTGCGCGCGCTGGAGGAGGGATTCACCCACTACGGCCCTTCGGCCGGACTGCCCGAGGTGCGCGAGGCGATCGCGGCCTACATCGCGCGCGATCGCAAGCTGACGGTGGCCGCGGACCAGGTCGTGGTGACCCCGGGCGGAAAGCCGGTGCTGACCTTTGCGGTGCTCGCCTGCGTCAACCCGGGCGATGAGGTGATCGTTCCCAATCCGGGCTTCCCGATCTACGAGTCGGCGGTCCGCTTCGCCGGCGGCACGCCCGTGTCGCTCGCGCTGCGCGAGGAGCGCGGCTTCCGCTTCGGCGCGGCCGACGTGGAGGCGCTGATCACCCCGCGCACGAAGATGCTGATCCTGAACTCGCCCCACAATCCGACGGGATCGGTGCTCGGCCCCGCCGACCTGGATCAGATCGCGGAGCTCCTGAAGGGCAAGGACATCTGGGTCCTCTCGGACGAGATCTACTCGAAGATCCTCTACGACGGCGTGCACGAGTCGATCGCGACGCGCCCCGGCATGCAGGAGCGCACGATCATCCTCGACGGCTTCTCCAAGACCTACGCCATGACCGGCTGGCGGCTGGGCTACGGCGTCATGAACGCCACCCTCGCCAAGCACGTCGCGCGTCTCGCCACGAACGTCTATTCGTGCGCCACGTCGTTCGTGCAGCGCGTGGCGCCGACGGCGCTGGGCGGGCCGCAGGACGAGGTGAAGGCGATGGTCGCGGAGTTCCGCCGCCGGCGCGACGCGATCGTGGCCGGGCTGAACGAGATCCCGGGCGTCACCTGCGCCAAGCCTTCGGGGGCGTTCTACGTGTTCCCGAACGTGAAGGGGCTGGGGATGAAATCCGCCGAGGTGGAGCACCTGCTCCTGGAGGAGGCGGGCGTCGCCGCGCTCTCGGGAACGGCATTCGGCTCGTTCGGCGAGGGGTACCTGCGCTTCTCCTACGCCAACTCGATCGAGAACATCCGGGAAGGATTGAAGCGCTTCGGCGCCTTCGTCGAGAGCCACAGCAAGGCCGCGCGATGAATCGATGAGCGCGACCTCGTCCGGCGGCTCGGCGATTCCATGAGCGCTCCGGCGCGACGCGTCTTCATCACGCTCGGCGGCAACGCGATCCTCCCCGCCCGCGGGACGGGAACGTTCGAGGAGCAGTGCGCAATCACGCGCGCCACGATGCAGCCGATCGCGGCGCTGATCCGGGACGGCGCGCGCGTGGTGCTCTCGCACGGCAACGGGCCCATCGTCGGGAACATCCTGATCCGGAACGAGGCCTCGCGCGAGCAGATCCCCCCGATGCCGCTCGACGTGTGCGGCGCCGACTCGCAGGGCGGCATCGGCTACATGATGCAGCAGCTGCTCCAGAACGAGCTGAAACGGATCGGCCTGGGGGACCGGACGGTCGTCACCGCGGTCACGCAGGTGCTGGTGGACGAGCGCGACCCGGCCTTCCGCCGGCCGACCAAGCCGATCGGCCCCTTCTACACGCAGGAGCGGGCCCGCCTCCTGGCTCGGGAGAAGGGGTGGACGGTGGTGGAGGACTCGGGTCGCGGCTATCGCCGCGTCGTCGCCTCGCCGCGGCCCCTGGAGGTGATCGAGATCGGCGCCATCCGCCAGCTGGTCGAGAGCGGCGCGATCGTGATCGCGGCGGGGGGCGGCGGGATCCCGGTCACGCGGCAGTGGGACGGGGCTCTCCACGGCATCGAGGCCGTGATCGACAAGGATCTTGCGGGCAGCCTGCTCGCGCGCTTGCTCGGCTGCGAGCAATTGGTGATTATCACCGGCATCGACCGGGTGGCGCTGCACTACGGCCGGCCGGAGCAGCGCGATCTCGCCGAGGCGACCGCCGACGAGATGGCCCGCTGGATGGACGAGGGGCATTTTCCCCCGGGAAGCATGGGGCCGAAGATCCAGAGCGCGATCGAGTTCCTCCGCGGCGGCGGCCGCGAGGTGGTGATCACGTCGCCGGGGAACCTGATCGAGGCGCTGGCGGGGAAACAGGGGACGCGCATCCGGCGCGACTGAAGGCGCCGCCCGCGTCGGGCGGAACGGCGGCCGTACGGGAAGACGGCCGAGGGGGAGGGAGGATGGGCGGCAAGGAGGCGACGCTCGCGGGGCGCGAGGCGGGGATCGCGGTACGCGATCTCTCGCTACCGTCGGACGGGCGCTGGGCGGTTCGCGGGTTGACCTTCGCCGCGCGCGCGGGGACGCTGCACCTGATCCTGGGCGAGCGCGCCACCGGAAAGACCGCGCTGCTCGAGACGATCGCGGGCCTTCGCGCTCCGGCGAAGGGCGCGGTGCTGGTGGGCGGGGACGAGAGCTCCCCGGCCGCGCGGCGACGCGCGCTGGCCCTGATTCCCCGCGAAACCCCCATCCGCCAGCTTCGCGTCCTCGAGCGCCTTCTCCTCCACGACACCCCGCGCGCGGCGAAGGCCGGGATCCAGTGGAAGCAGGGGAGGGAGGAGGCGCGCGCGCTCGCCGCCCGCGTGGGTCTGGAAGCGCTCCTCGAGGTGCCGTACGAAGCGCTCCGCCCCGTGGAGCGGAAGCTGATCGAGGTGGCGGCCGCCGTGCGCCAGCGTCCGACCGCGCTGCTCCTCGACGAGCCGACCGCGGACCTGGGCCCTCACGAAGCCCGCCATTTCCTCGCCACCCTCCATCGGATCCTGGGCGAAGAGAAGATCCCGGGCGTGCTCGCCACCACCTGGCCGCGCGACGCCTTTCCCGAGGGCTCGGCCGTCACCATCCTGTGGCGCAACGCCGATCCCGCGACGCTGTCGCTGGCCGGGATGACCGAATCGGCGCTGGTGGAGCGCTGGACCGGCGGCCTCGACATCCGGCGCGCGCCCAGCGGGCCGCACGCGCCCGGCGACGTGCTGCTTCGCGTCGAGGGGTTGATCCTGCATGGCCGCGGCCGCGAGACGTCGCTCGCCGGCGTGGACTTCGATGCGGCGGCGGGCGAGGTGCTCGCGATTGTGGGCGCTCCGGCCGACGGGATCGATCTCCTCCACGACGCGCTCCTGGGAAACAGGCGCCCCGACCAGGGCTCGATCCATTTCCTCGGGAAGGAGATCGCCAAAGCGCCGCGCCGCGTGCGCGTCGAGTCGGGGATGACCTTCGTGAACCCGCCGATCGCGCGGGATCAGTCGGTGGACGAGTTCACCGTCGAGGAGAATCTCATCCTGGGGCAGACGCACGTGCCCCCCTTCGCGCGGAAGGGTTTCCTGCGGCCGGAGTCGGTCCGGGGGAACTGCCTCCGCGCGCTCGAGGATTTCGAGATCGTGGGCGCCACGCCCCGGTCGCGCCTGCGCGACCTGAGCCTGGGACAGCGCCAGCGGCTGATCGTCGCGCGCGAGGTGATCCACAACCCGCGGCTCCTGGTCGTGCGGTCCCCGGGACAGGGTCTCTCGCTGGACGCCCAGGAATACGTGCGCCGCACGCTGATCCTCCAGTGCGAGCGGGGGAGCGGCCTCCTGTGGCTGACCGACGAGCCCGAGGAGGCGATGCGCGTGGCCGACCGGCTCGCGGTGCTCACGCTGGGCAAGTTCGTGTGGCTGCCCGTGACGGAAACCCTCACGCGCGAGGCGATCATCGCCGAGATGTCGGGAGCGGCGGCGTGATTCCGGGCCGCTGCCGCGCGGGCAAACGCGAGATCCTGGCCAACGCGCTCGTCCTGCTCGCCCTGATCGGCGGGACGCACGCGCTCGGCGTCGGCGTGCTCGACTTGAATCCCTCGCGCTGGACCGCGCCCTGGACCGGCGACGTCGTGCTCGTGGGCGCGGGGCTCCTGTTCCTGGGGGTCGCGTTCCTGATGCCGCTTCACGGCGGCATGATCAACCTCGGCATCCACGCCGAGTTTCTCGCGGGCTATTCGGTGGGAGCGATCATCGTCCGCGGCGGCGTGTTCGGTCCCGGGCTGCAGGCGGGGCTGGGCCTGGTGGCCGGCGCGGCCGTGGGGGCGCTGGTCGGGTTCGGGATCGCGGCGCTTCGCCAGAAGTTCGCGGTGCACGAGATCCTGAGCGGACTGTTGGGGGCGGCGCTCTTCGTGCCGCTGGCCCGGGCGCTTTCGGTGGACCGGATGGCGCCGCCGGCGCTCGCGATCGATTTCCCCGCGCTGACCCAGCCCCTGAAGTGGGCGCCGGGGCTGTCGCTCGCTCCCGGGGTGGTGCTCGCCTGGGGGATCCTGCTGCTCGCGCTCTCCATGGTGGTGGCCGTGCTCTTCGCGCATTTCCTGCGCGCCACGGTCAGGGGCTTCGAGGTGCGCGCCTCCGGCGCCAATCCGCTCGCCGCCGCCGCGATCGGCACCGACGTGGAGGGAATCCAGCGCTCGATGATGGCGCTGGGCGGCGCGTGCGCCGGCTTGACCGGCGCGCTCCAGCTCTGGACCTCTCCCGCCGTGGCGCTCGAGCGCTGGCCGTTCCCGCTGGGCTTCGCCGGAATCGCCGTGGCGCTGCTCGGGCTGGGCTCCCTGCGGGGTGCCGCCATCGCCGCGTTCGTGCTCGCGGCGTGGCTCAACACGCCCTACGTGTCCCAGGTCCTGGGCCAGCCGGGCTACGGCGCCGGCGCGGCGGCGCTCCTGCTCCTTCCCGCGTTGTGGATCCTTCCGCGGACGTTCCCCGACTTCGGCGCCCCCCGCGCGGTGTGGCGGACGAGGCATCGGGAAGGGTAGCGTCCGAGTTCGTCGTGAGTGAGGTCTTGCCCGCCGTGAACCCTGACCTTCCGCAATCCCTGTATCCAGAATGTGTCTTCGGATACATCGCAATGCCCCGCGCAATTTGATGAACTCTGGGCCCCGACGTTCTTGAGGGGGAGCAGCCGGCTCCTCCGGCTTGAGGGTCCCCAAACTCGGAGGTCTCTCGTGTCGACTCGAATCCGAATCGCGATCTTCCTGGTTCTCTCGTGTTGCGCCCTCGTCTCGCTAGCGCCGCAAGCCGCCGTGGCGGGAACGCCCGCGACTGCGTCGCCTACGCTTCAGACGGATCCCCTTTACCAGCCGACGCAGATCTCCAGCACGGCGCGACCGATCGTCCTGTGCTCCGCAGCCTGTCAGACGGACACATGCCCGCAGCACGGACAGGGTGGCGAAGCCTGCGGGATCGATCCGGAATTCAACTGCAATTGCCGTTGCGTTGTCGCACTCGGCGGCACGCACTACTGCGCGCAACAGCCATGAGGAGAGAGGCGCTGGGGGGGGGCGAGCCTCCCCCCCTGGCCTCACCCGCCCCCCAGTGGTGGCGATGGTCTCTCTTCGTTTGCGGCGTTTGGCTCTTCCTGCTGCCAG
>DATJEJ010000218.1:0-4348 GCA_035496795.1 Candidatus Omnitrophota bacterium | reverse complement strand
GGCGGCGACATCATGTTCGTCGAGGCGTCCACCATGCGCGGCAAGGGGGAGCTCGTCCTCACCGGCCAGCTGGGCGACGTGATGAAGGAGTCGGCGCGGGCCGCGTGGACCTACGCGCGCTCGCACGCGGAGTCACTCCAGATCCGCGACGACATGTTCGATCGCGACCTGCACATCCACGTGCCGGCAGGCGCCATTCCGAAGGACGGGCCGTCCGCCGGTGTCACCATGGCGACCGCGATCGTGTCGGCGCTCTCGGGCCGGCCGGCGCGCCACGACGTGGCGATGACGGGCGAGATCACGCTCCGGGGCCGCGTGCTGCCGATCGGCGGTGTGAAGGAGAAGGTGCTCGGCGCGGTCCGCTCGGGGATCTCGGCGATCATTCTGCCGAAGGACAATGAGCCCGACCTGGAGGACCTGCCGAAGGAAGTCCGGGACATGCTGGAGGTCTTCCTGGTGCAGGACCTGGGCGAGGTGCTCGCGCTGACGCTGAGGGGGTCGTTCCGGGAGGGGCGGCTCTCCTTCGGGGAGGAGACGGAGGAGGTCGACGAGCCGGTCGCCGCCTTCCACGGCTAGGACGCGCTAGCCGCCGAACGCGCCGAGGAGCACGCGAGCTGTCGCCACGAACACCGGCGACGTGCTCCAGTGCCCCGATACCTCGGCGCCACTCCGCGCGGCGATCAGGGCGCTGCGGTCATCCACGACCGCGACGAGCGGTGCGCCGGGCCAGGCAATCCCCCGGTCCGGCAGCACCTCGACGCTCGCAAACCCCAGCTCCACCGGATCCATCGAGAAGAGCCGCACCGGAACGCCCGCGCCGAGCGGTCGGCGGAGCGACGGGCCGAGCACCGGGTAGGCGTCTCCCGGCGCGAGGAGCGTGAGCGACTGCTGTGCCCGCGCGATCTCGTGCCCGAGCAGCTGCAGTGCCGACCGCGGCGAATCGATTTCGAGGAGCGTGGGCGAGCTCGGAACGGTGAGCGATTCGAGATCACCACCGAGGCGTTCGACGGCCAGGCTGTGATCGTTGGTGATCCGGGCGATGAGCGCGGAGGGCGATTCGGGGCGGAACCGGCGCGGACGGCCTGAATCGGCGCGAGCGGCGCCCTTGCTCACCAATCCCTCGAGCGCGCTGTAGGCGTTCGCGCGCGCGAGCCCGGCGCTTCGCGCAATGCTGTAGCCGGTGCCCGGGCCGCCGGTGAGCAGCACCTCGTAGATGAGACTCTCCGTCGGGGTGAATCCGAACGGTGTAAGGTCCAGGCGGGCCATGGGAGTAGTTTGTGCTACTTTGCCCGTCGCCGCAACCTCAGCGGTACTCCAGCTCCCAGCCCAGGAGGCGTGCGATCAGGGCCAGGCGGAAGCTGACGTCCGCCTCGCGCGACTCCAATGTCTTGCCGTCAGCCTCGAGCGGGAAGTAGTGATAGCTGATCTTGTTCGTCGGCTTCGGCGTGGAGCGGAGGTTGCGCGGACGCCAGACCCCCTGCTCATCGCAGTCGCGGATCAGGAAGGCGAGGACCTTGGTCGCCACCGGCGCCCACTGGAGCGCGCCCAGGCGGGCGAGAAGCTCGATGTAGTGCAGCGCGAGCGGGATGTCCTTCGGGCACCCCTTCGAGTCGGCCTCGATCGGGTCACCCAGCAGGAGATGCTGGGGCTTGACGGACTTCTTCCCGACGGCAATCGCGAACGACTTCTTCGGCGCCGGCTGGGCCAGATAGTGTCCCAGCCGCTCGGTGAAGCCGGCGCGCTCCCGCCGGAGGTTCGGCATCATGGCGAGCATCGCGACCGAGTACCAGCTGGGCGGATGCGCGTCGGGATGCAGCTGGATCTGCTTGCCGGCCTTGATGAACGGCTTTTCAGCCAGCGGGCTTCGCAGAAACTGCGAGACCGCATTGGCGATCTTGTGCCCCGCCCCGCGAAGCCGCGGGTCCTCCGCGTATCCCGCTTCCGCGAGCGCGCCGCTCGCGGCCTCCCTGATGACATCGCGCGCCCAGGGTGCCGCCGCCGGCTCGGCCTTCACCAGCTTCTGGAACTCGAAGAGGAGCGAGGGGTCCTCGTCGCGCGAGAGGAGCCGGAAAAGCAGGCGATCAGCGAGCTTGAAGGGGCGGGTACCGCGTGGCCATGCGAGCTGGAGGAGGCGGCGGTACTGGGGGATGGTGCCGGTGTCCTTGATCCCCTGAGCGGCCGCGGGTCCGAGGCCGAGGAGGTTGCCGCCCCAGACCCCCGTGTCCTTCTGTTTCTTCACCACCGTGAGCACGGGCTTCGACTGGGTGACCGCCAGAAGGGCGGCCTCGAGGACCATGGGGTCCACCGAGCCGGTCGGGGCCAGCTCGGCGAGGGTGCGGTACCGAATCGATTCCCCGGCATTGGCGAGCAGCCAGGAGATGGGAATCCGGTGCTGGGCGGGCAGTTCCAGATGGGCTCCCGGTCGGCTGTGGGCGCGACAAACGCGCGCAAGATATAAGCATACGTTGCGTTGCGCTACTTGAGCCGGGCCTCTCCCGCGTTCCGGAACTCGGATCCGCGGTTCCAGGTCGGCTGCCCCTTCGCCGTGGCGACTGCCACCGCCGTCCGGATGATCACCCGGATCTGCTGCACCGCGCCATCATACGAGAACGTGGGGAGAATCTCGTCGCTCGGCTGATGGTACCGGGTGGCTGTGTACTCATCAACCTGCTTCTGTCCCCACTCCTTCGGCCGGCCGACGAAGTCGGTCCCACTCTCAAGCGAAAGCGCCGGGATCCCGGCGCGGGCGAACGGGAAGTGGTCGGACCGGAAGAAACTTCCCCTGATGAGTGCATCTTCATTAGTGGTGACGCGGAGCCCTTCTGCCGCCGCTGCGCGGGTGAACAGCTTCCCCAGGGAGGACTGGTCGACGCCGAGTGCGGCGACGTCGCGAGTCCGGCCCGAGAGATTCATTACGTCGACGTTCAGAACAGCGGCGATGCGCTTCAGCGGTATCGTCGGGTTCTCGGTGAAGGCCGTCGAACCGAGGAGTCCCGATTCCTCGGCCGCGAACGCCATGAAGACCACTGATCGACCGGTATGTATGCCGGATCGGCGGAAAGATTCTGCCGTTGCGAGCATTCCCGCGGTGCCCGAGGCGTTGTCGAGCGCGCCGTTGTAGATCGAGTCGCCTCCGACCGGCGCTCCGACGCCCAGATGGTCATAGTGGCCGCCGATCAAGACGGCTTCGTTCGCCAGCGGGCCGGTGCCTGGAAGGCGGGCAAGTACGTTGAAGGTCTCTGAACGGCGGACCACGCTCCTGATCTGGCCGGAGAGCCGGACCCCGAGCGGCACCGCCTTGAAGTCGCGGGTCGCGGCCTGGCGCATCGTGGCGGGGAGGTCGGTCCCAGCCGGAAAGAGCGACTGGGCCGCCTTGTCCGTCACCCATCCCGCCATCAGGAGCGACGTCGCGGGCCGCTCGACGCGGACCTGTGCGCCGGTCCAGGACGAGGTCACGGCCGACCAGGGGTACGTCGCGCTCTCGGTGGTGTGGATCAGGATCAGGCCTGCCGCACCGTGCCGCTCGGCCTCCTCGATCTTGTAGGTCCAGCGTCCGTAGTACGTCAGGATCCTTCCGCGAAAGATCGTCGAGTCCCGGATCCCCGGGTCGTTCACCAGCGCCACCACGACCTTCCCCTTCACGTCGACGCCGCGATAATCGTCCCACTTGTACTCCGGCGCCACGATGCCGTAGCCCACGAACACCGCGTCGCCGTCGTAGCGCACCAGCGAGTCGTTCCGCATCGACCACATGACGAAATCGTCGCGGAAGCGGAGCTCGCGGGACGCGCCGTTCCCGCTCAGTGTCAGCGTCGGCGTCGGCGTCAGCGAGATGATCGGAACCCGGTGGTAGTACGTCCCGCTGTCTCCCGCGGGCTCGAGTCCGAGGCGCTGGAACTGGGCACGGATGTACTTCGCCGCGATCAGCCCACCTCGCGTACCGGGCGCGCGTCCCTCGAGGGCGTCGTCGGCCAGGAACTCGAGATGCGCACGCATGACGCCAGCGCTCGCCGCCCGTGCCGCGCGGGTGGCGGGGCTAGGGTCGGAGCGCTGGGCCGTGAGCGGCGCGCCAGCCACTGACGCCAGGGTGAGCAGGCCGACGAGGAGCGAACGGATTCGCATGAATCGCCTCACTGGATTGCTGGACAGGTGATCACCGCGACGGTACCGCCCTGGAGGAAGGCGCTTTCGCTGGTGAGGACGAGGCTGTGCTGGTCGAGCCAGTCCACCCCTTCGCCCTGGATCTGGAGTCCGAAGGTATCGCAGGCACGCGGCGGGTCCTCGGGCACGAGCCGACCGTCGGCCAGCCGCAGGAAGTAGATCTCGCGATAGGTCCGGACGGCGACCC
>DATJEJ010000217.1:0-15438 GCA_035496795.1 Candidatus Omnitrophota bacterium | reverse complement strand
CCCGACAACGCCACGCTCGCGACCGAGGCGGTGGTGCGCGGCGTCACCGTGGAGCCGGTGGACGAGGCGATGGTGGCGCGGATCATGGCCGAGATCGCGGACAACAACATGGAGTCGGTGAAGCTCGAGACGGCGCCGCGGATCGCCGTGTACGTTCCGCCCAGCGCGCCGCCCTGGGACGACGCGGTGCAGCTCGCCCTGGACTACGCCCAGATCCCCTACACCAAGCTCTGGGACGCGGAAGTTCTCGACGGGAAGCTCTCCCAGTACGACTGGCTGCACCTGCACCACGAGGATTTCACGGGCCAGTACGGCAAGTTCTTCGCGGCCTTCGCGACGACCGACTGGTACCGGCGGCAGGTGGCGGAGAACGAAGCGATGGCGCACAGCCGCGGCTTCGCCAAGGTGTCGGAGCTGAAGAAAGCCGTGGCGCGCACGATCAAGGCGTACGTGGCGGCGGGAGGGTTCCTGTTCGCGATGTGCTCGGCGACCGACACGTTCGACATCGCGCTCGCCGCGAAGAACGTGGACATCGTGGGGCCGGAATACGACGGCGACGGGGCCGACCCGCGCGCCGACTCGAAGCTGGACTTCGGCGAATGCCTCGCGTTCCAGAACTTCCAGCTCGACGAGAACCCGATGGTCTACGAATTCTCCAACATCGACACGACGAACCGCGCGTCCCTGCGCGGCCAGCGCAACGACACCTTCACGCTCTTCGACTTCTCGGCGAAGCAGGACCCGGTTCCGTCGATGCTGGTGCAGGACCACACGGCCGTGGTGCCCGGGTTCATGGGGCAGACCACCGGGTTCGAGAAGTCGATGATCAAGCCCGGCATCACGGTCCTCGCCGAGACCCCCGGCGCCGACGACGTGAAGTACCTGCACGGCCATTACGGCAAGGGGACCTTCACGTTCTACGGCGGCCACGATCCCGAGGACTACCAGCACGCCGTGGGCGATCCGCCCACCGATCTGGCCCTGCACAAGCACTCCCCCGGCTACCGGCTCATCCTGAACAACGTCCTCTTCCCGGCCGCGGAGAAGAAGGAGAAGAAGACCTAGCCGGGCCGCGGGCGGTTTGCTACGCTCCGCCCCTGCCATGTACGACCCGAGCCGCGAGTACACGACCAGCGTTCTCATCGTGGGCGTCACCGGCGCGATCGGGCGGGCGGTGGCCCGCGACCTGATCGTGAACGGCTACCGCGTCTACGGCCTCATCCGGGACGCGGAATCCCGCGACCGCCTTCCCTACGGCGTCGTCGGCGTCGTGGGCGACGTCCGCGCTCCCGAGAAGTGGGAAACCGCGATCGAGCGCACGCAAATCGTCGTGAATTGCTCCTTCCCGAGGGACTTGACCACCGGCGCCCTGACCTACGAGGACGCCGAGCGCGAAGCGGACGATCTGGCCACGATCCTGGACCGCCTCTGCGACCTGGTCCGGCGCAGGAAGCGCCGCCTGATCCACACGTTCGGCGCGCTCCTCTACGAGCCCGACGCGAACGGATGGGTGCGCGAGACCTCGGGGATCGCCTCGGGACGCGGCTACGGCGTGCGCCATCGGCGGACCTATCCCGTCTTCGAGAAGCACCGGAAGAAGGGGCTCAAGGCGATGAGCGTGAATCCGGCGTTCGTCTATGGACGCGGCGGCTGGTTCGAATACGGGCTGGTCCAGCCGCTCGTGCGCGGCCAGGCGGTCCTGATCGGCGACGGATCCCAGACGATGCACTACGTGGCCGCTTCCGACGCGGCCAGCGGATACCGGCTCGCGATCGAGCACGGCCTGGACGGCGAGGATTACCTGCTGGGCGACGATCGTCCCACCACCCTCGGCGAGTTCACGCGGCTGGTCGCGCGCGAGCTGGGCGTGGCCGAGCCGCGCTCCGTCCCCGAAGAAGAGCTGGTGGCGCAGCTCGGCGCCTGGAACGTCGACGCCTACACCTTCTGCCCCAAGGTGGATTCGACCAAGGCGCGCGAGCGCCTCGGCTGGACTCCCCGCTATCCGACCATCGAAGAAGGCGTCCCCGCCGTGATCCGCGAGTACAAGCGCGCGCAGCTCCAGGCGGCAGCCGGATAATCCGCATGCGGCTGCGCCCCGAACGCCGCCGCTTCGCCGTACCGCTTCGCGCCGCCCTCGCCCTCTCGCTCCTCGCCTCCTGCGCTCCCGCGCCCGCCGATTCCTGGTGGCGGCACGTCCGCTGGCTGGCCGACGACGCGCGGCAGGGGCGCGAGACCGGGAGCCCCGGCTACCTCGCCGCCGCGCAGTACGTCGCGCACGAGTTCGAGACGGCGGGCGCCCGCCCGGCAGGAACCACCGGGTACTTCCAGCCGGTCGCGTTCGTCGCCAGGAAGCTCGTCGAGCCCGAATGCCTCGTCACCCTGGCGCGAGCCGACCGCACCGATACGCTCGTCCTGGGGGATGACGCGCTCCTCTCCTCTTCGATCGACGCGCCCGATTCCGTGGACGCGCCGGCGGTGTTCGCGGGCCACGGCCTGGAGCTTCCGGAGCAGGGCCTGGACGATCTCGCCGGCCTCGATCTGCGCGGCGCGGTGGTCGTCTATCTCCGCGGCGCGCCGCGCGAGGTTCCCTCCACGGTCGCCGCCCACGCCCAGTCCACGGGCGAGCGCTGGGCGCGGCTCCGCGAGCGCGGCGCCATCGGGGTGGTCACGATCACCAATCCCAAGGCGCGTTCCATTCCCTGGGAACGGGCCCGGCTGTCCCGCCTGGAGGAGGGCTTCTCGCTCGCCGATTCCGCGCTCGACGAAAAGGGAGGGATGCGCTTCTCGATGTACTTCAATCCCGACCGGGCGGAGCGCCTCTTCCGGGGAACCGGGCACACCTTCGCCGAGATCCTCCAGCTGGCGGACGCGAACCGGCCGCTCCCGCGCTTCCCCCTCCCCTTCCGCGTGCGCGCGCGGGTGCGAATGACGGTCCGGAACGTGGAGAGCCCCAACGTCGTCGGCGTGATCCCGGGAAGCGATCCGGCGCTCTCGGGGGAATCGGTCGTGCTCACGGCGCACCTCGATCACCTGGGGATCGGGGCGCCGATCGCCGGGGACTCCATCTACAACGGCGCGATGGACAACGCGAGCGGCGTGGCGACCCTGATCGAGATCGCGCATGCCCTGCACGCCGGGCCGCCGCCCCGGCGCTCGGTCGTGCTCCTCGCGCTGACCGCCGAGGAGGAGGGGCTGCTCGGATCCAGCTGGTTCGCGGCGCACCCGCCCGCGGCCGTCGGTCGCATGGTGGCCAGCCTCAACCTCGACATGTTCCTGCCGATCGCGCCCCTCCGCTCGGTGATCGCGTACGGCGAGAAGGAGTCGGATCTGGGGGACTGGTTCCGGGCCGTCGCGGATTCGGCAGGCGTGAAGGTGGAGCCCGATCCCGAGCCCGCGCAGAACATCTTCGTCCGGAGCGACCAGTACAGCCTGGTGCGCGCCGGGGTGCCGTCGCTCTTCGCGGATATCGGCGCCGGAGGGGACTCGACGCTCGTGCGGCGGTTTCAGCTATGGCGGAAGAACCGCTACCACGCGCCGTCGGACGACACGCGGCAGCCGATCGATTTCCGAGCGGCCGACGATTTCAACCGGCTGCTCCTGCGCTTCACCCGCGACGTGGCGAATCGGCCGGAGCGGGCCCGGTGGAAGCCGGAGTCGTTCTTCCGGCGCTACGAGCGCCCGTCGAGCTAGAAGCCGGTCTCACTCGCGACGACGAGCGTCGTGCGGAGCGGGGACAGGTTGACCGTGTTCTGGCCGCCGAGCAGCGACCTGGCCGCCTTGATCATCTCCCGGTCTCCCGAGATGACGGAAACTCCGACGAGAACGCCGGTCTGTGGGAATCGGGACTTCAGGCCGCCTCCCCCGTTCACGATCCAGTTGTCATAGTCCAGCTTGTAGGCGCTCTTGAAGAAGACCATGCCGCGCGGCAGGTAGGGCGTGAGCTCCGCCGGCACGACGCCGGCCTGCTCCTCGGGGGGCCACTGCTGGTTGTCGCCGAAATACAGGTACACGGCGGCGCGCACGGCCTGGATGTCGGCGACGGCCTGGGCCGCGCGCACGTCGCGCATGAAGTTCATGTAGTTGGGGATGGCGATGGCCGCGAGGATGCCGACCACCGTCATGGCGACGGCGAGCTCGAGCATCGTCAGCCCCTTGGAGAATCCTCGGAGCACCCCGTCCGGCTCCTTCCCTGGCGATTGTCGGCGCTTCGTGCGACGGTCTTCCGCGCTGGGAGTATCGGCGTCCGGGAGGGCGTTCTTGAAGGTGGGCGGGGCCGCCCCCCGGCGGCCCCAAGTCCCAGGTGGAGGGGGGAATCCTCGACCGGCGCGTCCGCCGGCCCGGTGGGGGGACCGATGGGGCCCGGGGGGCCGGGAGGCCTCCCGGGCGAGACGTCATGCTGGCGCTAGATCGGCAGCCAATAGGTGATCTTGGCGAGCAGCGTGTTCTCGGGTTCGTTCCGGAACAGGGTGCGCGTCCCGAGGCCGTTCTCGAACCGGTTCGGATCGATCGAGAACATCGAGCGGTCCTCGAAGCGCTCGCGGCTCTGCTTCCAGACGAGGAAGAAGGTGCTCCCCGGGCGGTACTGCCACCGGTAGACCACGTTCACGTTCATCGACGAATAGCTGAAATCGTTGTCGCGGAAATCGTAGGGCGTCGTGGGGTTGTTGCTCGCGTCCACGTTGTGCCCGGCGTAGTTCACGAAATCGTAGCTGTCGGCCCGCGCCAGCTCCCGCGCCCGGGAGTACTTGCCCACCGTCAGGAACGGCTCCGCGTAGACCTCGAGCGACTGGTTGCGCGTGAAGAGGACGCTGGATCGCAGCGTGATCGACGCCGTCTGCTGGTGGATGTCTCCGAAGATGTAGGAGATTCCCCCGATCCCCTGCCCGCCGAAGATCGATACGGGGCGCTGGTCCAGGTACTGGGTGTCGTCGTAGCGGTTGTGATAGCCCAGGCTGAGCGTATGGTTGACCGCGCTCGACTGGTTCCAGTTGATGTCGGTGGTCAAGTCGAGCGAGACGTTCTGCGCGACGTCCTTGTTCCAGCTCGCCTCGGACGAGGCGTTCAGGTTCTTCCGGCGGTCGGTGGAGGCGCCGACCCAGCCGCCGTAGGTGAGCGGCTCGCCGATGATGGGGCCGCCGCGCGTCTCGTAACGGTGGTGGCCCCAGTCGTTGTAGAGCACTCCGAACCAGGCCTCGCGGAAATTCTTGAACTGCATCCAGCCGTTGATGTTCGACGTCAGGTACTGCGGATGCCCCGCTTCGTAGTGCCAGGCGGGCAGTCCCGTGCCCAGGTCGTATCCGGTCCGCCCCGCGTACATCCAGGAGCGGTTGAAGTTGAAGTTCAGATTGGCGCTGTTGTACACGCGGCTCTTCCCCTCGGGATTGAACCGCCGCTGCGCCCACGCGTAGCTGTCGATCTCGTCCGGGGCCTGGAGATAGCCCATGTCGTTGATGTCCAGCTTGGCGGATTCCCACCGGCCGCCGAAGTTTCCGCGCCATTTCCCGCCCATGCGGTCGACCTGGAACGTGCCTCCGGTGCCGTAGCGCGGCGCGTCGCTCACCCCGGGCGCCGGCTCGGAGTTGATGATCGAGCCCACGAAGGAGCCGCTGGCGCGCCACGACCGGTGGAGCGAGGTGAGGGCGAAATCGAGCCCGCTCGTGTAGGCCTCGCGCGAGGCGCGGTCGCCCCAGGTCGCGCGGGCGGCCGTGTTCAGAACGCCGGTCTGCATGAAGTTGATCTGGTGGCGCCCCTGCGCGAACTCCTTGCCGAAGCGCCCCACGAAGAAGCGCGACAGCCGGTCGCCGCTCTTGAAGATGTTGTGCGCCTGGCCGTCGTGCGTGAGATCGGTGGAGGCCGCGAGCGCGGCGACGGAGATTCCGCCCACCGTCTTGCCGGTCAGCTTGCCGGCGTAGCGGATCCTGGCGTTCTCGTCGCCGGTGCCGATGCGCCGCGAGTAGAAGAGGTTGAACGTGGGGTGCTGGAAGAAGCGGCTCCCCTCGACGAAGAAGGGTCGCTTCTCCTGGTAGGAGGTCTCGAACGGCGAGAGGTTGAGCACGGCGGGATCGGCCTCCACCTGGCCGAAGTCGGGCTGCACCGTCGCGTTCAGCGTCAGGTCCGACGTGACGCCGTACTTGAAGTCGGCTCCGGCGTCCTGGAACCCGTCCAGGCGGTCGGGCCGGGTCTTGGAGGAGATCATGGCGTGATCGGTCTCGCGCTGCACCACGTACGGGAGCACTTCGATCTGACGCGGAGCGCGGATCCCGCGCAGGCCCGTGAGCTGGCCGAACTGGCTGACGAAGCCGGCCTGCTTCCGGTCCCAGGTGTGCCAGGCCGTGTCCTGCCCCAGCCCCTGCATGTAGCGCCAGACGTTGAGCCCCCAGGTCATGTCCTCGGCCGAGCGGTAGCGGATCGCCGAGAAGGGGATGCGGATCTCGGCGTACCACCCCTGGTCGTCGCGCGAGGTCTCCGCCTCCCACACCGCGTCCCAGTCGTCGTCGTTGCCGTCGCCGTTGTTATAGATGTAGGAGTCGAGCTGCACGCCCAGCGGGTTCACCTTGAAGGCATAGCCGCTCGTGTGGTCGTGATAGGGATCGAGATAGATCGCGACGATGTCGGAGTTCGTGATGTGGTCGCGGCGCGTCAGCGTGGCCGCGATCTTCCCCTTGGGATCGCTCTTCAGGCAGGCGATCCCGAAGTAGACGGCGCCCTCGTCGTACGCGACCTTGAAGACCGTCTGCTCGGCGGGTGCGAGGCCGCGGTCCGGCTCCCACACGGTGAATCCTCGTCCCGCCGGCGCCGCCTGCCACGCGGCGTCGTCGAGATGTCCGTCGAGACGGATTTCCTGGTTGTCGAGACGGTACGCCTGGATCGTCGGGTTCGCCGATTTCCTGCCGTCCGCGGAGTCGGCGTACGACGCCCCCTCGTCGGTCGGCGAGAAGCCGGGGAGCGCGGCGGCCGGCGGGGCCGCGAGCGCCAGGAGGGCGAGGACGAGCGAGAGAGCCAGCAAGACGCAGGCTGGAATGTTTCGTGCTCCTGCGCGGGACATGGGCGATCTCCTTACGGCTCGATGGCCAGGGACTCGGGGGGGAGTTCGAGGCGGGGGCTCGGACCTGCCGCCGAGTCCCACGCTCACTACCGCTCCGGTCGTCTCGAGGTTTCGACCGGTCGTGCGCTGCGTAGGGTTTCGACAGGCCGTGGAGCGGTTAGGTTGGAGCCGGTCAGCGCTCGGAGCCCAGAACCTCGGCCAGGAGCTGGTGGAACCGGTGCACCCCCTGCTCGCGGGTGGGGGAGTAGCGTCCCCGCTCGTACAGGCGGGAGCGGACGCCGCGCTGCACGCTCTCGACGATGACTTCGTCCTCGCGCTCCACGCGATCCAGCGCCGCGCCGGCGCCCCGATCCAGGCGCGAAGGATCCCACACGTACGCGAGGAAGAGCACCTTCGTGCGGTCCACGTCCAGAGGGCGGACCACGTTCACCGAGATGCCCCACGGGTAGAAGTTGAACATCAGATTGGGGAAGAGCCACCAGTAGTAGGCGGCGATCCTCCGGCCGTGGTCGGGCGAGGAGCGCGGCAGGTCGAAGGCGTCCTCCCCCTCCTTGGCCACCCCCACCTGCAGCACCGAGAGCCCATGCGTCTCGGTCGTGTACTGGCCGTAGTCGAGCGCGTCCGAGAGCGCGGCGTGCACGTAGGGGATGTGGAACCCCTCGAGATAGTTGTCGCAGTACAGCGCCCAGTTGGCGCGCACGATGTACTCGCGCGTGCGCGAGGGATCGAGGGCCGCCTCGGCGATCGGCAGCCAGCCGCACCGAGCGTCCATCGGCCCGACGAGCGTCTCGAGCGGCACGGCGGGGCGGAGCGAGGCGAAAAGGAACTTCCCCCACGTCCCGAAGGGGACCCGCGGCAGATCGTCCGCCGGCGAGGGGAAACCCTCCGTGCGGTCGAACTCCGGCATGGAGTGGAACCGGCCGTCCAGGGCGAAGCGCCGGCCGTGGTACCGGCAGCGGAGGACGTGCTCCACCCCCTCGCTCTCGACCACCAGGTTGCCCCGGTGGGTGCAGACGTTGGAGAGGCAATGGACCCGGTCTTCGGCATCGCGGGTGAGCAGGACCGGCTCGTCGATCATCCCCTCCAGGAGGGGCACGGGGCAGACCTGCCCTGGGACCTTGACGCGGTCGGTATCGCCCGCGAGCTGCCAGGAGGGGACGAAGACCCGCTCGCGGCTGGCCGCGAAGACCCCGGGATCGGAGTAGACCCACGCGGGAAGCGTGGAAGCGACCCGAATGTCCTCCGCGATGGAAAAGCTTCGGAACGGCGCCATGGAGGCCGATGAGAATAGGGATTCAAACGACGCCCCGCCACGGGATTCGCTGGGTTATGATGGGCGCGCGCGCGCCGTACCCCAAGGACAGGAGTCCGACCCGTGATCGTGTTCCTGATCGTTCTCGCCCTGCTGGTGCTGATCCTCTTCGTCCCCCCGATCCGCCGCAACCTCATCACGCGGCCGCTGATGCCGCTGGTCGCCGGGGCGCTCCCCCGCATGGGCGACACGGAGCGCATCGCGCTCGAGGCGGGGAGCGTCTGGTGGGAGGCCGAGCTCTTCTCCGGGCGGCCCGAGTGGAAGCGGCTCCTCGCGTTCCGCGCCAAGGCGCTCACCGACGAGGAGCGAGCCTTCCTGGCGGGCCCGGTCGAGGAGCTCTGCCGGATGCTGAACGAGTGGGAGGTCATGAAGGGGCACGATCTCCCGCCGGAGGTCTGGAGCTTCCTCAAGAAGCACCGCTTCTTCGGGATGATCGTTCCCAAGGAATACGACGGACTCGGTTTCTCGGCGAACGCGCACTCCGCCGTGATCACCAAGATCTCGAGCCGCAGCGTCACCGCCTCGGTCACCGCCATGGTGCCGAACTCGCTGGGCCCGGCCGAGCTGCTCCTCCATTACGGGACCGAGGAGCAGAAGCGGCACTACCTGCCTCGGCTGGCGCGCGGGGAGGACATTCCCTGCTTCGCGCTGACGGAGCCCGAGGCGGGGAGCGACGCGACTTCGCAGAAGAGCGTCGGCATCGTGACGCGCGGGATCTACCAGGGGCGCGAAGTGCTCGGCATGCGCCTCAACTGGTCGAAGCGCTACATCACGCTGAGCCCCGTCGCGACCGTGATCGGGCTCGCTTTCGTGCTGCGGGACCCCGACCGGCTGCTGGGCGACAAGGAGGAGATCGGGATCACCTGCGCGCTCCTCCCCGCGAACCTGCCCGGGATCATGATCGGGCCGCGCCACGATCCGCTCGGGGTTCCCTTCCTGAACGGACCGACCGAGGGGCACGACGTCTTCGCCCCGCTCGACGCCATCATCGGCGGGAGCGCGAACGCGGGAATCGGCTGGCGGATGTTGATGGAGACGCTGGCGTCCGGGCGCGGCATTTCGCTTCCGTCGCTCGCCGTCGGGTGCGCCCAGCTCGCGACCCGAACGGTCACGGCCTACGCGAACGTGCGGGAGCAGTTCGGCCTCCCGATCGGACGCTTCGAAGGAATCGAGGAGCCGATCGCGCGGATCGGCGGGCGCACCTACCTCATGGACGCGGCACGCCGGCTCTCGCTGGGCGCGATCGACGAGGGGCAGAAGCCCGCGGTCATCTCGGCCATCGTGAAGCGCTACCTGACCGAGGGGATGCGCGCCGTGGTGAACGACGCGATGGACGTCCAGGCGGGTGCCGCCATCTCGCGCGGCCCGCGCAACGTCATGGCTCCGGCCTATGCCGCGGTGCCCGTCGGGATCACCGTGGAAGGCGCCAACATCCTCACCCGGTCGCTCATCATCTACGGCCAGGGTGCGATCCGCTGCCATCCCTACGTGCAGCGCGAGATGACCGCCATCGCCAGGCGCGATCTGGCGGCGTTCGATCGCGCCTTCTTCGGCCACCTGGGGCACGTCGTCTCCACCGTGGGGCGCGCGTTCCTGGACGGACTGACCGGAGGGGCCTTCGAGGGCGTTCCGGTGAGCGGCCCGGCGCGTCCCCTCTTCGGAAGGCTCTCCCACCTGAGCGCGGCGTTCGCGCTCACCTCCGAGGCGGCCATGGCCACGCTGGGCGGGACGCTCAAGCGGCGCGAGCGGCTGAGCGGGCGGCTGGCGGACGCCTTGGCGTACCTCTACCTGTCCTCGGCGGCGCTGAAGCGCTTCGTGGACGAGGGGCAGCTCCGCCGCGACCTGCCGCTCGTGCGCTGGTCCTGCGCCTTCGCGTTTCACGAGATCGAGACCGCGATCTCCGGCGTTCTGGACAACATGCCGAGCCGGCCCACGGCCTGGCTGGTCCGGCTGGCGGCGTTCCCTCTCGGCTTCCGGGCCAAGCCTCCCTCGGACCGGCTGAGCGCGGCGGTCGCCCGCGGCCTGCTCGACGACCGGGCCCTCCGGCTGGCTATGACTTCGGACGTGTACATCCCACCCGCTTCGGAGGGAAGCCTGGGCCGGCTGGAGGCGGCCTATGCCAAGGTTGTTGCGGCCCAGCCCATCGACCGAAAGCTCAAGGATGCGGTCCGGACCCGGCGGATCCCCGCCCATCTCGATGCGGAGGCGCAGCTTGCCGCAGCCGTCACCGCGGGTGTGATCGACGAGGACGAGCGGCGGATCTGGCGGGAGGCGGACGTGGCGCGGCGGGACGCGATCCAGGTGGACGCGTTTCCGCTCGAGGAGTTCGCGGAGCTGGCGGTCTAGGGGCCCGAAAAACTCTTCACCCTGGCCGAAAACTGAAAAACAGATTGCGCTTCGCCCCCGGCGCGGCCGTAGAATCGTGGCCGTTCCAGGTACTTTCTGGTATAATAGCCGAACACTGTAGGGCAACTCCCCTAGCCTTAGGCGAACCGCTTGCACCTGCGCGTTTTACGCATCCTGATCGGCTTCGCCGTGGCACTGGCTTCCGCCGTGCCCGCGTTTGCTGCCACGCAGGCAGCGGGTCCGACCCGTCCGTCCGACCGCGGCGTCATTCGCGAAGAGTACCCCGTTCCCACCACGGCACCGTCCACGACGGTCCCGCTCTCCAAGAAACTGCCGCTCCGCACGCCGCCGCCCTTGGAAGAGGTGGTCGTGTTCCAGGACAGCCTGAACGCCCTCAGCATCGGGAATCAAGGGAACTGGACCCACGTCGACAACTCGGCCAAGCCGACGGCATGGCACATCGACACCTTCTACGGTTGCCAGGGGAACGGCTGGTGGTGTGGGCGGATCGACTCCACCTGGATCTACGACACGAACCGCGCCGGTTACGAGAACAGTTGGACGCAGTATCTTCAGAACGGCGTGTGGCTGGACAGTCTGCCGAACAACGCGACGATCAAGCTGTCCTTCCGTCATCATCTCAACGTGGAGCAGGGCTTCGATTTCGGCAGGATCGAGGTGTACGACCTCAGCCAGAACGATTGGGTGACGATCGCCAACTATACCGGGAAGGTGCCCAACAACGGATCGTGCGACACGGCCACGGTGATCATCCCGGACTCGATCGCCACCGTGTTCTACTCGATCGTGGACCGTTCACAGCACCAGAAGGTCCAGTTCCGATTCTCATTCCTCAGTGACGCGGCCTACTCGTCCCAGGACGGCCTCTACGACGGCGACGGCTGGGCCATCGACAACATCACGGTCAAGGTGGGCACCCAACTCCGCTTCTTCGACAACTGCGAGAGCGGCCAGGGCACGTGGACTCCCTCGATCTTCCCGCCGGTGGGCGACCTGTACGCGATCAGCAACAACGTGTTCACCGAGGACATCTGCACCACCAACCGCACCAACGTGTGGTCGGATTGGGACGCGTCCACGCTCTCGGTGGTGCCCCGTCTGGACAATCTCCTCCGTACCCCGTCCGTCTTCATCAACAAGCCCGGCGAGGGCTTCGTCGTCTTCGACGTGTACCGGAACCTGCCTGCCGCCGCATGTTTCTTCTACCACCTGCGCTACCGCACCCGGAATGCTGGCGAGCCGGTGTGGACCGAGTGGGTGGATCCGACGCGCGTCCTGTACTACGGCGCGTCGAAGGATTGGGCGCGTCAGAAGGTGGTGCTCCCCGGCGCGTCGAATCGGGATTCGGTGCAGGTCGAGTTCGGACTGACCGACTACGGCAGCATCTACTGTGACGGGGCCGGAAATGCGAATGGCGTCTACACCTTCTTCGACAACGTCGCGGTCGGTGTGGTCACCATCGCGCCGCCCATCTTCATCCAGCGCGACATCGATCTCTTCAACGACACCTTCAGCACAACCGCATTCTTCTAGGACGACAACTTCAACACGGCCCTGGGGGACAGCGCCGTGGTCGAAGTGAGCACTTCGCGAGGGTACAAATCGGGCTTCATGTACTACCGGTTCAACGGCGGCTCGTGGAGCTCCACGCCGCTCGGGAAAGCGGCCCCGGCGCTTCCGAATCTGCGCTATGCCGACGTGCCGGCCGTCGCCTATCCGGCGAACACCAATCTCGAGTACTACTTCGGCGTGACCGACAGCACCGACGCGACGGCCTACCTTCCGGCCGGCGCGATCACCGACGGCACCTACTTCTCGGCCGCGATCCTGCCGCTGAAGACGGCGACCAATCCGGCGAACGCCTGCTTCGACAGCCTCGCGACCGTGCTCTTCATCAACAACTACTGGGGCCGGGAGCCGAAGAACCTCTGGGCCGACGCCTTGAAAGCTCAGGGGTACAAATTCGACACCTGGGATGTGAACGCGCCCACCAGCGCCCTGGGGAATACTCCTGGGGGCGCCAGCACGTCGGATCCCTATGACTGGCCCCCGACGCCGGTGAGCGCCCTGACGCAGTATTCGACGATCATCTGGCACGCGGGCAGCCTGACCGCGTTCACGCTGTCGCAGCAGGATCAGGCGCTGTTCGAATCCTGGATTCAGCAATCGGGCAAGAGCCGGAATCTCTGGATCGCCGGCGACAACATCGCCTACGACCTGACCGTGAACAACATGGATTACAACTCCTTCATGTCGTTCACCTGCGGGATGAAATACCTGCGCGACATGTGGGAGACCGCGCCCCAGGATACGCTGCACCCGCTGGTCCAGGGGTTCGCCGGCTCGCCGACGGCCGGACGATTCATGCACGTGAACGACGACTGCCCGATCCTCGACAAGAACGATCTGATCGCGACCTCGACGCAGGGAGCGGCGAACGGAAAGGTCGGCGTCGCGCTCAAGTACCCCAACAGTTTCGCCGCCGCGACCCGGTATGCCACGAAGTACGTCTCGTTCGGCTCGGACAGCGCGCGCGTGTTGTTCCAGGGGTTCAATTTCAGCAACATCGAGGAGGGCGGGGAGCGCCTGAACTACGCGAAGAACATCATGCAGGGCTACTTCGGAGTGCCCAACTGCTATAGCCCGACGGGCATCGACGAGGAGCCGGGCTCCGGCGCGCCGTCCATCCGCAACGCCCTCGGCCAGAACGCGCCGAACCCGTTCAATCCGAGCACCGTCATCCGCTACTCGATCGGCGAAACGGGCCCCGTCACCATCCGGATCTTCAACGCGGGCGGCGCCCTGGTGCGCACGCTGGTGGACGGGCAGCACGCTCCGGGCGAGTACACCGTACGCTGGGACGGCAAGGACGGCAACGGCCAGCGCCTGAGCAGCGGCGTCTACTTCTACCGCATCGAGACCGGCGCCGGCTTCCGCGATTCGAAGAAGCTCATCCTGCTGAAGTAGTCCCTCAGCGCTTCTGCTGAAGGACCCCGCAGAGCTTCGCCCACTCGAAGACGGATTCCGCAAACTCTTCAGTCACTTATGCTACGAGCCGAGGTGAACCGCGCTCGTGTGTCGGAAAGTCGAGACATCTGTCCACCAATTCACCGCCGCTAGCGAGTGTGAAACCCGCGACACCTGTCTTGAATTTCACCATTGAGCGAGCGTGAACGTCGCGAGGCCCGTTCCCGACCGGCTGCGGCCTCGGGCTCTCTCGTCGAGCGAGGTCACGTCGAACGGTTCAGTTAATATATAAATAAACATGCCCTGGGGCATGTCCTCGCCCTGCGGACGTGCTATACCTCCTGGCAGCCCGTGCTCTGCGGCCCGAACACTCCCCGACGCCCCGAACACGTTCAGCATAGACCGTGGTGCACAAGCCAGACGCTGACCCGGGAGGTGACCCTTGTTCAACATTGGGCCGCAAGAACTCTTCTGGCTGTTCTTTCTGTTTCTGATACCCCTCGCGTTGATTCCCGGAATCTTCTACACGCTCACGCTACATAAGGCGCTTTCGCGGTGCGCTCCAGAGAATCGCGCCATGGAGCCAGGCTTGGTCTGGCTAATCTACATACCGGTCTTCAACCTGATCTGGAATTTCATCGTGGTCAACCGGATCTCGACTTCGCTGCGGAGCGAGTTCCAGCGACGGGGCGTCACAGGTGTCGACACGGGCCGTGAGCTGGGCCTGGCCATGAGCATCCTGGCGTGTCTCGGCATCATTCCAATCGTCGGGGTTCTTGCCGCGCTCGCGGGCATCGTGTGCTGGATTCTCTACTGGGCAAAGATCGCGGGTCTATCCGGGCGACTCCTGCCGCCCCTTCCGGCCGCACAGGTGTCCCCGACTTCGTAGCGAGAATCTCATCCCGCGACGGGCTCGAGCGTTCATAAACATGCCCCGGGGCATGTTCGCCTTCTCGCCCCGGGGCCGCTTCGGCGCTTAGAGTTCTAGCTAAGCGTGAATCGGACGCCCGTCCACCGCCAGCGCCGCTTCCTTCACCGCCTCCGCCAGCGTGGGATGCGCGTGGCAGATCCGCGCGATGTCCTCGCTGCTCGCGCTGAATTCGATGGCCGCGACCATCTCGGCGATGAGGTCGCCGGCGCGGGGGCCGATGATGTGCACACCCAGGATGCGGTCGGTCTTCGCGTCCGCCAGCATCTTCACGCGGCCGTCGATCTGGCCGAGGGCGCGCGAGCGGCCGATGCCGCGGAAGAAGAAGACCCCCTTCTTGAAGGCGACGCCGGCCGCGGTCAGCTCCTCTTCGGTGCGGCCGACCGACGCGATCTCGGGCTGGGTGTAGACGACCCCGGGGATCGCCTCGTAGTTCACGTGCCCGTAGCCGGTCGCGATCCACTCGACGCACGCGACCCCCTCTTCGGAAGCCTTGTGCGCCAGCATCGCGCCTCCGATCACGTCGCCGATGGCGTACACGCCTTCGGCGGTGGTGCGGTAGTGCTCGTCCACGGGGATGCGGCCGCGGTCGTCCGGTTGTACGCCGATCGATTCCAGCCCCAGCCCCTCGGTGTAGGGGACGCGGCCGACGGCCAGGAGCACGCGGTCCACGCGGAGCGGCTCCTGCCCCTCGCACGTGACGACGACCTCCTTCCCCTCGACCTTGGCGCCCGTGACCTTGGAGCTCAGCCGGAACTCCATCCCCTGGCGCTTGAACAGGCGGAACGCCTCGGTCGCGATCTCCGCGTCCATGCCGGG
>DATJEJ010000216.1:0-3998 GCA_035496795.1 Candidatus Omnitrophota bacterium | reverse complement strand
CGTCGGGCAGATACGCGAGCGTGTCGATCCACTGGAGGCGGCTCACCAGATCCAGCGGCTCGAGGTCGGCCCGGGTGAGGCCGGCCGGCAGCGCCGCGCCCCCGTTCCCGCCGCCGTTCCCCACTTCGGCCCGCATCCCGGGGGCGTAGAGCCACGACTTGATGTAGGGGTAGAGCCCGAGGTCGTAACCGCCGGTCAGCACGGAGTGATGCGCGGCCGCGTAGAGCCGGTTCCGGGCCGGCGCCCCGGCCGGAAGCGCCTCGGCCAGGGGCGCGAGCACGCGCCGCTTCAGCGGCTCGGGAATCCAATCCAGCCTGCGCTCGTCGAGCGCGCGCTGGTAGCGCGTGTAGCCGGCGAAGAGCTCGTCGCCGCCGTCGCCCGAGAGCGCCACCGTCACGTGGCGCCGCGCCATGCGGGCCACGTACCAGGTCGGCACCATCGAGGAGTCGCCGAACGGCTCGTCGTAGTGCCACACGAGATCGGGCAGGATCGCGATCGCGTCGGGGCGAACGGTCTCTTCGTGGTGGTCGGTGCCGAGGTGGCGGGCCACGACGCGCGCGTCTTCGACCTCGGAGTAGCCGGCCTCGTCGAATCCGACCGTGAAGGTCTTCACCGGCGGTCCCCCCTCGGCCGCCATCATCGCCACGACGGCGCTGGAGTCCACGCCCCCCGAGAGGAAGGCGCCGAGCGGCACGTCGCTGATCATCCGGCGGCGGACCGCGTCGCGGAAGAGGGCCTCCAGCTCCTCGAGGTACTCCTCCTCCCGGCGCGGCGGGTCGTCGGGGCGGAAGGCGGGGCGCCAGTAGCGCTGGACGTTCAGGCGTCCCTCCTCGAGGGTGAGCCAGTGCGCGGGCGGAAGCTTCGCGACCCCGCGCAAGATGGTCCGCGCCCCGCCCACGTAGTAGCGGGAGAGGAACTCGTCCACCGCGGCGGGGTCCACGTCGCGCGGCACGCCCGGCGCGGCGAGCACGGCCTTGAGCTCGGAGCCGAAGACGAACCGGTCCGGCGTGAGCGCGTAGTAGAAGGGCTTCTTCCCCAGCCGGTCCCGCGCCGCGAACAGCCTGCGGCGGGGCGCGTCCCAGATCACGAACGCGTACATCCCGTTCAGCCGGAGCACGCAGTCGGTGCCCCACTCCATGTAGGCCTGGAGCAGCACTTCGGTGTCGGAGCGCGTCGCGAAGCGGTGTCCCCGGGACTCCAGCTCGCCCCGGACGTCCATGAAGTTGTAGATCTCCCCGTTGAAGAGGAGGGTCAGCGTGCCGGTGGCGTCGGCCATCGGCTGGCGCCCTCCGGAGAGGTCGATGATCGAGAGGCGGCGATGGGCAAGCCCCGCCTGCCCGATCACGGCGATCCCCTGCTCGTCGGGACCGCGATGCGCGAGCAGCGACGCCATGCGCTCGAGCGTTCCCCGGTCGGGGACGGCTCCGCGAAGCTCGACGATTCCGGCGATGCCGCACATCAGGCGTGGCTCCGGGTGGATGCGCCGGTTCGGCGCCGGGCGAGGAGGCGCCGCGTTCCGATCGCGCCCTTCATGATACCGCTTCCCGCCGTCCCGGCTTGGGCCTGGACGCGACGAGACCTTCGAGGAGCGCTTCGAGCGCCGCACCGTGGTCCGCCCACTTGTGGCGCGTCTCGACGTGGGCGCGGGCGCGGCGGCCCGCTTCCAGCCGCCGGGCGTCGTCCCGCAGGAGCCCCACGACGCGCTCGGCGAAGACGGCGGGATCGTCGGCCACCTCGATTCCCGCCCCCTCGGGCGCGTCCAGCCCCTCGTACGCCGGCGTGGTGGCCACGACCGGAAGCCCCATGGCCATCGCCTCGAGCATCTTGTTCTGCAGCCCGCGCGCGACGCGCAGCGGCACGCACGCGACGTCGGCGGCGGCGAGGTAGGGGCGCACGTCCGGCACCGCGCCGGTCACCTCGATCCCGGGCTCCGACGCCAGCGCGCGCACGGCGTGCACCGGGTTCCGCCCCACGATCGTGAAGCGCGCCTCCGGAAAAGCCGCGCGCACCCGCGGGAAGACCTCGGAGACGAACCAGCGGACGCCGTCCACGTTCGGGAAGTAGTCCATCATCCCGGTGAACACCAGGCGCGGCACCCGTTCGGGACGAGGCCCGGCGCCATTCCCCGACGACGCCCGCGACGGCGGGGTGTAGTAGTCCAGGTCCACGCCGCTCGGGATCACCCCCACGGGGACGCCGGGGACGCGCTCCCGCAGCACGCGGGCTTCGCGCTCGCAGACGAAGAGCGACTGGTCCCAGGAGCGCGCCACGGCATCCTCGAAGCGTCCGAGCCGGTCCGCCTCGCGCGCGTAGAGCCAGGAGGCGGGCCAGCGGCTCCGCGACGCGTAGAGCCTCCACTTCTCGGAATCCGCGTCCACGAAGTCCATGACGCGCGGCCTCCAGTCCCCCGCCGGCACGTACTGCGCCATGACCGAGGAGAAGGCGAGCACGATGTCCGCGCCGCGCAGCCGTTCCGCCGCCGCGCGCCGGAGGGCCTTGCTGTCGAACGCAGCGACCGAGATCGCCCGCCCGTCCAGGAGACCCCGCAGGCCCTCGAGCCGCGCGCGGCGCGGCGACCGGTAGACCACGTCCACCGTGGCGCAGAACTCGCGCAGCACGTCGGCGTGGACCAGGTCGCGGCGGTCGTCCGCGAAGCAGACGAGGTGCAGGCGATGGCGCGCCCCCAGGTGCCGCACCTGGTGGTACGAAACCATCTTGTCCCCCTTGTCCGGCGGATAGGGGATGCGGTGCGCCAGGTACAGGATGTTCACGGAAAGTAGCGGACGATCGCGGGGCCGATCCGCTCGGCGACCGGCAGGGGCAGCATCCTCCAGGCCTGGATGGCGAGGGAGAATCGGGGATTCCGGGGGCTCAGGTCGGGAACGGCGCGATCCTTGACCAGGTCGTACTGATAGGCGAGCGGCGTCGGCTCGAAGCCCCAGTGCCGCTTGTAGTGGAACGCGCCCGTGTCGCGCTTGCTCCTTCCGAAATCGAATACGGTGCAGCCGCGGTCGGCCGCGTGGCACATCAGGCTCCAGTACATGTAGTCGCTGGCCGAGTAGCGGTAGGCGCCCCGGAGCGTGCCGGCGTAGTACGGGAGCACCTGGCCCCGGTCGAAGAAGGAGAGCACGGCCGCGACGAACTCGCCGTCGGTCTCGACGAGCAGGATGCCGCTCTCGTCGGGATGCTCCTCCATGAGGATCTTGAAGAGGCGGCGCGGGAACACCGGCGTGCCCAGGTTGCGCACGCTGTGGGAATAGATCGGGTAGAAGCGGTCGAGCAGCTCGGCGCCGCCCGTCCGGTGCGTCAGGCCGCGCTTCTGTCCCGCCCGGATGCTGGTCCGCTGCTTGCGCGGAATGGCCGTGAAGTTCGCGTCGTGGGCCGAGACCATCGGGCGGCGGAAGGTGACGTAGAGGTCCTTGACCGGGAGTCCCTCGAAGCGCATGCCGCCGCGCAGCTCCACGTAGCGCGCGCCGAGCGTCTCCCCCATCGCGCGCGCGGCGTCGCGGATCGCCGCGCCGGCCGCATCGTCGTCCGCCACCACGCCCCCGTAGACCGCGAGCGGGGTCGAGATCAGCGACGTTCCGACGGGAAAGCCGGGTACCTGGAAGAGCGGGAGGGCCCCGGCGGGGCGGTCGTCCCGCAGCGCGAGGAGCCCGCGGAAGCGGTATCCGAACGTGCGCGCGGCGGAGCGCTGCCAGGCCATGCGGTGGAAGATCGTCGCGTCGGAGCGCGAGCTAAGGTAGCCGTCCCAGCGCGGATCGTCCAGCGCCACCTCTTCCACCCGGAGCGTCTCCGCTCCGGCGCGCGTCTCCAGCGCCTCGGACGACTCAGTCGGCACGCCGGAAGTGCTCCACCGTGCGCGCGAGGCCGTCCTCGAATCCGACCGTGGGCTTGAAGCCGAAGAGGCTCACGGCCTGGTCGATGGCGGCCTGGGAATGCCGGACGTCGCCGGCGCGCGGCGGCAGGTACTCCGGATCGGCTTTGACGCCGAGGAT
>DATJEJ010000215.1:0-5680 GCA_035496795.1 Candidatus Omnitrophota bacterium | reverse complement strand
GATATCAGGGATTCGCGGCGGCGCTGGACCTGGCGCGCGCGCCGGACGTGGAGGAAGTCGTGATCTCGGACGTGGATGGAAACCGCGCGCGCAAGGCGGCGGAGCGGCTCTCGGGCTCCCGCGCGGCCGTGCGGGCCGAGGCGCTCGACGTGGCGAACGAGCCGCGGCTGGCCGACAAGCTGCGCGGCTACGACGTGGTGATCTCGGCTGTCCCCTACTTCCTGAACCTCACGCTCACGCGCGCGGCGATCGACGCGGGGGTCTCCTTCTGCGATCTGGGCGGGAACACCGACCTGGTGCGGGAGCAGGAGGCGCTGGACGAGCGGGCGCGGGACGCGGACGTCACGATCGTCCCCGACTGCGGCCTCGCGCCCGGCATGGCGAACGTGCTCGCCACGGCCGGCATCGGGCGGCTGGACCGCGCCGACGAGGTCCACATCCGGGTCGGAGGGCTGCCGCTTCGCCCCCGCCCTCCGCTCGACTACATGATGGTCTTCTCGATGTACGGCCTCCTGAACGAATACCTGGGCTACGCCACCGCACTCCGCGGCGGAAAGCGGGTCGAGGTCGAGACGCTGACGGAGGAGGAGACGCTCAGCTTTCCGAAGCCGGTCGGCACGTGCGAGGCCTTCGTGACGCTGGGCGGCACCTCCACCATGCCCTGGACGTTCGAGGGAAAGGTGAAGACGCTGGACTACAAGACGGTGCGCTATCCCGGCCACGCGGCGCGGATCCGGCTGCTCCGCGACCTCGGGCTCCTCGAGACGACGCCGGTCCCCGTGGAAGGGGTTCCGGTCTCGCCGCGGTCGCTCTTCGCGGCCGTCGTGGAGCCGCTCCTCACCTTCCCGAACGAGCCCGACGTGGTCGTGATGCGCGTGACGGTGAACGGCGTGAAGGACGGCAAGCGGCGCGAGATCTCCTTCGAGATGCTGGATGCGATGGACATGAAGCGCGGCGTGAGCGCGATGATGCGGACGACCGCCTATCCGACGACGGCGGCCGCGCTGATGATGGCGCGCGGCGAGGTCCCCTTCCGCGGCGTGGCCGCGATGGAGCGGGCGATCCCGGCCGAGGCGTTCCTCAAGGAGATCGGCAAGCACGAGCTCAAGATCACCGTCCGGGAGAAGACCCTTGCGTCGCCTCGCGGACGCGCGAACGGAGCGGCCGCCCGAGCGCGGAAGCCAGCACGTCCGAAGCGCGCCGCAGCTTCGCGGGGTCGAGCGAAATCGAAGCGCCGGAGCGGGTGAGCGCCCACAGGAGATCCTCGGTCGCCACGTTCCCCGAAGCGCCGGGGGCGAAGGGACACCCGCCCACGCCTCCGGCCGAGGCGTCGAAGATGGTGATGCCGCGCTCGTAGGCCGCGAGCGCGTTCGCCACCGCGGTGCCGTAGGTGTCGTGGAAGTGCATCGCGATCGCGTCCTGGGGCGCCGCGTCGAGGAGCCGGTCGAGGAGGGCGTGCACCTCGGCGGGCACGGCCTTGCCGATCGTGTCGCCGATCGAGATCTCCTCCACGCCCAGGTCGATGAGCTGCCTCACGACCAGGACCACGGCCTGCGGCTCGATCTTTCCTTCGTAGGGACACCAGAACGCCGTGGAGACGTAGCCCCGCACCGGCAGCTTCGCGTCCTTGGCGCGCGCGACGACCGGCCGGAAGCGCTCGATCGACTCGGCGATGGTGGCGTTGATGTTCTTCCGGTTGAAGGTCTCCGAGGCGGCGGTGAACACCGCGATCTTCCCCACCCGGGCCGCGAGCGCGCGGTCCAGCCCGCGCTCGTTGGGCACGAGCGCCGCATAGAGGACCCCCTCGCGGCGCTGGATGCCCCGAAGCACCTCCTCCGCGTCCTGCAGCTGGGGAACCCGGTCGGGAGCGACGAACGCGGTGGCCTCGATCTCGTCGTATCCCGCCTCCGAGAGCGCGTCGATGAAGGCGATCTTCGACTCGGTGGGGATGGGGCGGCTTTCGTTCTGCAGTCCGTCGCGCGGGCCGACCTCGACGATCCGGACGTTCACGACCCCTCCTTGCCCGTCGGGGCGCCGGCGGCGCCGGCCGGCGCCTCCGGAGCGATCCGCGCGAGCACCTGCCCCAGCTCGACCCGGTCGCCGGGGGCGCACGCCACCTCGCGGACGACTCCCGACGCGGGGGCCGACACCTTGAACTCCATCTTCATCGCTTCGATCGTGAGCAGGAGATCCCCCTCCCGCACGGTCGCGCCGGGCCGCGCTTCGACCGCGGCCACGCGGCCGGTCATCGGCGCGAGCACCTCGCCCGAAGCGTCCGCGTCCTCGCGCGCGCCGGCGTGGCGGTGCACCGCCTCGAAGCGGTAGAGCCTCCCTTCCAGAGCGACCCAGATCCCGCGCGCATCGCGCGCCGTCGCGGCGCGGAGGGTGCGCTCGCCGAGGGTCAGGTCGATCCACGCCCCCTCGCGAGCGACGACGGCTTCCACGCGGCGCTCCCCGGTCTCGAGCACCGCGCGGTCGCCCTTTTGGGAAAGGCGCGCCTCCACCGGGATCCCGTTCCAGCGGAGCGCCACGGCGCGGCTCACGCCCGCCCCCAGGAACCGAGGAGACGCCATGGGGACCAGCGGTCCGCGTCGTCCCGCTCGCCGGCCCCCGCGGCGCGCGAGGGGGCCGACAGCGCGATCGAGGCGGCGAGGACCGCCTCGTCGGGCGGCGCCTCGGGCCCGGGCCACTGGCGCGACTCGATGGTGCGCGTGAAGGTCCGGCCGGTGCGGAACGCCTCGTCCTCGAGGAGATCGAGCAGGAATCCCTGGTTGGTCACGACCCCGAGGAGGGCCGTGCCGCGCAGCGCGGCGATCAGGCGCGTCCGGGCCTCTTCGCGCGTCGCTCCGTGCGCGATCACCTTGGCGAGGAGCGAATCGTAGTGCGCGTGGATCGACTGCCCCTCGGCGATTCCGGCGTCCACGCGGACCCCCGGTCCGGCGCCCCACGACAGGAGGAGGATCTTCCCCGTCTGCGGCAAGAAGCCGTGATAGGGATCCTCCGCGTTCAGCCGCGCCTCGATGGCGAATCCCTCCGGACGCCCCGGGCGGGGCAGCCCGCCGCCCGCCGCGATCTCGATCTGCGCGCGCACCAGGTCCAGACCGAAGCGCATCTCGGTGACCGGATGCTCCACCTGGAGCCGGGTGTTCACCTCGAGGAAGTAGAACGAGCCGTCGGGGCCGAGCAGGAACTCCACCGTCCCGGCGCTGGCGTACCTGGCGTCCTTGGCCAGGCGCACGGCGGCTTCCTCCATCGCGGCGCGCCGCTTGGCGTCCACCGCGGGGGAGGGGGATTCCTCGATCACTTTCTGGTAGCGGCGCTGGAGGCTGCACTCGCGCTCGCCGAGGGCGATCGCGTCCTTGCCGTCCCCCAGGATCTGGATCTCGACGTGGCGCGCGGGCTCGACCAGCTTCTCCAGGAAGAGCCGGTCGTCCCCGAACGAGGCCGCCGCCTCGCGCCGCGCGCTCTCGAACGCCGCGTCCAGATCGCCCGCCGAGTCCACGCGGCGCATGCCGCGCCCGCCGCCGCCGCCGGCCGCCTTGAGCAGCACGGGGTAGCCGATGCGATCCGCTTCCGCGCGCGCGCGCGCCGCGTTCTCGATCCCCTCCACGCCGGGCACCACCGGCACGCCGCACCGGGCGGCGGAGCGGCGCGACGAGACCTTGTCGCCGAGGCGCTCCATGCTCTCCGCAGAGGGGCCGATGAAGACCACGCCGGCCTCGCGGCAGGTCCGGGCGAACGCCGCGCTCTGCGAGAGAAAGCCGTAGCCGGGGTGGATGGCGTCGGCGCCGGTCGCGCGGGCGGCCTCGAGGAGGGCTGCGGCGTTCAGGTAGGAGTCGGCCGGGGACGCCGGACCCAGGCGCACCGATTCGTCTCCCGCGCCGGCGTGGGGCGCCGTGCGGTCGGCGTCGGAGTAGACCGTGACGGATGGAATCTCCATGGCGCGGAGGGTGCGGCAGACCCGGAGCGCGATCTCGCCGCGGTTGGCGACCAGGACCTTACGGATCACTTCTTCCAGGCGGGACGGCGCTTCTCGAGGAAGGCCGAAAGCCCCTCCTGCCCCTCCGGCGAGGCGCGAAGCGCGGCGATCGCGCGCACCGAGTTCTCGATGGCGAGATCGCGCGAGAGCGCGGTGTTCTCGCGGATCAGCCGCTTCGCCTCGGCCACCGCGCGCGGCCCGTTCCCCGCGATCGCCGCGATCAGCCGCTCGACCGCCGCGTCCAGCCCGCCCGCCGGCGCGATCTCGTGCACCAGCCCCATCGCCTGCGCCGTCCTCGCCTTGAAGATCTCCCCCGTGAGGAACCACCGCCGCGCGGCGGCGACGCCGATCTTGGGGAGCACGAACGCGGAGATGACGGCCGGAGCGATGCCGAGCCGGACCTCGGTGAATCCGAAGTCCGCGTCCTCGGACGCCACCACGACGTCGCAGCAGGCGATGAGCCCCATGCCCCCGCCGAGGCAGGCGCCGTTCACGCGGGCGATCGTGGGGATCGGAAGCTCGTCCAAGGCGAGCATCATCTTCGCGAAGCGGAACGCGTCCTCTTCGTTCTCCTCGCGCGTGTACCGGATGCTCCGGCGCATCCAGTTCATGTCGGCGCCGGCGCAGAACGCGGTCCCCTCGCCGGTCAGCACCAGCAGGCGGGGTGCGGTGCCGCCGTCGCTCCGGAATTCCTCGCGGAGAACCCCGAGCGCGGCGGTGATCTCGGCGATCAGCCCTTCGTCGAACGCGTTCCGCACCTCGGGGCGCGTGAGCGTGAGGCGGGCGATCCCGGCCTCGACGTCGAGGCGAACCTTGGGCGAATCGGCGGGCGTGGCGCTCACGCTACATCCGATAGACGGGCGCGAGCCCGCGGGTGACCGGCGCGTTCAAGGCCGCCGAGAGCGCGAGCCCCACCGCCGCGCGCGTCTCGGCCGGGTCGATCACGCCGTCGTCCCAGAGCTGGGCCGTCGCGTAATAGGGGCTCCCCTCCCGCTCGTACTTCTCGAGCACAGGATCGGCGATGGCGGCCGCGTCGGCGTCGCTCAGCGTCTTCCCCTCGCGCGCCAGTTGGTCGCGCTTCACCTGGACCAGCACCGAGGCCGCCTGCTCGGCCCCCATGACCGAGATCCGCGAATTGGGCCACGTGAAGAGGAAGCGCGGCCGATAGCCGCGGCCGCACATGGCGTAGTTGCCGGCCCCGTGGGAGGCGCCGATCAGCACCGTGATGCGCGGCACCTCGGCCGTCGCCACCGCCTGCACCATCTTGGCGCCGTCCTTGGCGATGCCGCCCGCCTCGTAGCGCTTCCCCACCATGAAGCCGGTGATGTTCTGCAGGAAGAGGAGCGGGATCCGCCGCTGCGCGCACAGCTCCACGAAGTGGGCGCCCTTGAGCGCGCTCTCGGAGAAGAGCACGCCGTTGTTCGCGACGACGCCGACGGGATATCCGAGCCACCGGCCGAAGCCGCACACCAGGGTGGTGCCGTACTCGCGCTTGAACTCGTGGAGGCGGCTCCCGTCGAGGAGCCGGGCCAGGAGCTCGCGGACGTCGTAGGGCCGCCGCGTGTCGGGCGGGAGCACGCCGTAGATCTCCTCCGCCGGATAGAGGGGATCCTCGGGCTCGGCAAGGTCGAGGTCCACGCGCTTCACGGTGCCGAGCCGCTCGACGGCGTCGCGGAGGATGTGGAGCGCCTCCTCCTCGTT
>DATJEJ010000214.1:0-17535 GCA_035496795.1 Candidatus Omnitrophota bacterium | reverse complement strand
CGAACGCTGTCGCGGTGTCCCGGTGCGCGACGACGACCCGCGCCCGCGTATAGGCGAGAAGGTGGCGGATCTCCTCGAGGGAGAGCCCCGGGTTCACCATGACCGCGACCGCCCCGATCTTCAGCGTCCCGAAGAGGGCCGCCACGAACTCGGGGCCGTCGGGGAGGGCGATCATCACCCGCTGCTCCGGCTCGGCGCCGGCCTCCCGGATCCGGTGGCCGAAGCGGTTGGCGAGCGCCTGGACGTCGGCGTAGGTGAGGGAGCCCTGGTCGGTGACGAGCGCCGTTCGGCCGCCGCGCCCTTCGCGGACGCGGGCGTCGAGGAAGTGATCGGCGAGGTACAGGCGTTCCGGCGGCTCGTAGGTCATGGTAAGTTTCGTGGCTGGTCCCATGATGAACGCCCGGCCTGCGGGCGGCAAGACCCGACTCGGAGGACATTGTGGCGCCGCGCAAGTGGGCCGACTTGACCTGGGAAGAGGTGCGGGATCTCGACCGCCCGCGGGCCGTCGCCCTGCTTCCGGTCGGCGCCGTCGAGGCGCACGGGCCCCACCTTCCGCTTGCCACTGACCTGATCCTGGCCGAGGCGATGGCCGCCGCCGCCGCGGAGCGTCTGGAGGCGGAGGGGCGGATCGCGGTGGTGCTCCCGGCGCTTCCCTATGCCGCGGCCCCGTTCGGCGCCGGGTTTCCCGGGACGATCTCGGTCGGCGCCGCGAGCGTGAAAGCGCTGCTGCTCGACCTGGCGCGGGAGCTCACACGCCAGGGTTTCGCGGCGCTCGGGGTGGCGAACGCCCATCTCGACCCCGCCCATCTCGAGATGCTGGCCGCCGCGCGCGCCGCGGCCGACGAGGAGGAGCTTCTTCCCGTGATCTGCCCCGATCTGACGCGCAAGCCCTGGGCGCTCCGCCTGGGGGAGGAATTCCAGACGGGCGCCTGCCACGCGGGCCGCTACGAGGGCTCGGTCGTGCTCGCCGTCCGTCCGGACCTCGTGCGCGAGGAGACGCGCCGGGCGCTCGCGCCCAATCCCTCGTCCCTGTCGCGCGCGATCCGGACCGGCGCGCGCACGTTCGAGGACGCCGGAGGGCCGCGGGCCTACTTCGGCTGGCCCGCCGACGCCACCGCCGAAGAGGGCACGCGCACCATCGAGGCGCTCGGAGCCATCCTGGCCGAAGCGGTGCTGGAGCGGGACCGTGGCTGACCGGCCGCTCCAGGGCCGCGTCGCGCTGGTCACCGGAGGCGGCCGGGGGATCGGCGCCGCGGCGGCGCGGCGCCTGGCGGCCGCGGGTGCTGCGGTGGCCGTGGCGGCGCGATCGCGCCGCGAGGTGGACCTGGTCGCGCGGGAGATCCAGGACGCGGGCGGAAACGCCTCGTCCCATGCGCACGACGTCGCCGAGGAAGAGCCGGTGCGCGCGCTGGCGCGCGAGGTCCGTGAAGCGCTCGGTCCCGTGGACGTGCTCGTGATGAGCGCCGGCGCCGCGATGGCCGGGCGCTTCGCCGACGTTTCGGTCGCCGACTGGGACCGCATGATGCGCGCGAACGCGCGGAGCGCGTTCCTCTGCGCGCGCGAGTTCGCGCCGGCCATGGCGGAGCGGGGCTACGGCCGGATCGTCGCTGTCGCCTCGATCGCGGGGCTCACGGGAGGGAAGTACATCGCGCCCTACGCCGCGTCGAAGCACGCGGTGATCGGCCTGGTCCGCTGCCTCGCCGAGGAGCTGGCCGGCAAGGGGGTGACGGTGAACGCGGTCTGTCCCGGATACGTGGACACTTCGATCACGAAGGTAGCGGTCGCGGGAGCGATGTCGCGCGGCGGGCTCTCCCATCCCGAGGCGCTGGCGGCGATCCTGGGCACGACCGGGCAGGAGCGGCTGCTCACGACCGACGAGGTGGGCGAGGCGATTCTCAGGATCGCCCTGGGCGGCGACACGGCGACGGGACAGACGGTGGTCCTGGGCGCGCGGGTGCACGCGGCGTGACGTTCGAGATCGTGAACCCCCGCTCGCTGGGCGAGCCGAAGGGCTGGAGCAACGGCCTCCTCGCCCCCGCGGGAGGAAGGCTCCTGTTCGTCGCGGGACAGGCCGGCTGGGAAGAAGAGGCCGCCGGCGAGCCCCTCGATTTCGCCGCGCAGTTCGTGCGCGCGCTGGACAAGGTGCTCGCGGTGATCGCCGAGGCTGGCGGTCGTCCCCAGGATCTCGCCCGGCTGACGATCTACGTGACCGATCTCGCCGCGTATCGCGCGGCCCGGCGCGCCGTCGGCGAAGCGTGGCGCGCGCGGCTCGGCCGTTTCTACCCGGCCGTGGCGCTCGTCGAGGTCAAGGGGCTGATGGACCGCGGAGCGATGGTGGAGATGGAAGCGACGGCGGTGATCGCCGGACCCTCCGGAGGTGGCGCGTGAGCCAGGAGCCGAGACCGGCCGACCTTACCCCGCTCCAGCCGAAGTCCTTTCTCTACGCCGTGAACGAGGCGACGAACGTGGCCACGATCACGCTGAACCGGCCGGAGCGCCTGAACGCGCTCACGTTCGAGGTCTACGCGGAGCTGCGCGATCTCTTCGCCGCGCTCGACCAGGAGGAGGGGGTGCGCGCGATCGTCCTGACGGGCGCGGGGCGCGGCTTCTGCTCCGGCGGCGACGTGGAGGAGATCATCGGCGCGCTCTTCGAGCGCGACTTCGGAGGACTCCGCGAGTTCACGCGCATGACCTGCGACCTGATCCGGAACATCCGCGGCTGCAGGAAGCCGGTGATCGCCGCGCTGAACGGCACGACGGCGGGGGCCGGCGCGGTGATCGCGACGGCGTGCGACCTCCGGATCGCGTCGGAGACCGCCAAGATCGCCTTCCTCTTCGTCCGGGTCGGCCTCTCGGGGGCCGACATGGGCGCCTCGTGGCTCCTGCCGCGCATCGTGGGGCTGGGGCGTGCGACCGAATTGCTGATGACGGGCGACTTCATCGACGCCAAGCGCGCCTACGAGATCGGGCTCTATCATCGCGTCGTGGCGCCAGAGCGCGTCCTGGCGGAGGCGACGGTCTACGCTGAGAAGCTCGCCCGCGGCCCCTCGCCCGCGCTCGCGGTGACCAAGGAAGCGCTCGACTACGAGTTCAGCCAGGACCTGGTGTCCGCGCTGAACTACGAGTCGGACGCCCAGGCCGCGCTGATGGAGCACCCCAACTTCCGCGAGGCCTACGAGGCGTTCCGCGAGAAGCGGGAGCCGCGGTTCCGTTGATTCCCGACCCGCGCCCCATCCGCGCCCTTCTCGATCCCTCGCACGAGACGTTCGCGGCCGAGGCCGCGGCCTTCGCCGCGCGCGAGATCGCCCTGCGCACCCCCGCGGCGACGGACGCCGCGGCGCGCACGGAGGCGCGCGCGATCCTCGCGGCGCTCGGGGCGGGAAGGATGCTGGAGCCGATCCGCCGCGGCGACTGGCGCGCCTGCTGCCTCGCGCGCGAGGCCCTGGCCGCGGCCAGCCCGCTCGCCGACGCGGTCTTCGCGCTGCAGGGGCTGGGAACGCTGCCGCTCCTGATCACCGGCTCCGCCGCCGGCGCCCGCCTGGCCGAGGAGGCGATCGCCGGGCGCGCCATGAGCGCGTTCGCGATGACGGAGTCCGAGGCGGGATCGGACGTGGCCTCCCTCCGCACGCGCGCGCGCAAGGACGGCGGCGACTACGTCCTGGACGGCGCCAAGTCGTACATCTCGAACGCCGGCATCGCCGACTTCTACGTGGTCTTCGCCTCGACCGATCCGGAGGCGCGCGGCAAGGGGATCTCCGCCTTCCTCGTGCCGGCCGACGCCCCGGGACTTCGCTTCGCGGGAGCCCAGGTGCTCTCGGCGCCGCATCCCCTGGGGGAGCTGATGTTCGAGGGGTGCCGGATTCCGGCGGCCAATCTCCTCGGCGAGGAAGGACGCGGCTTCGCGTTGGGCCTGAAGACGCTGGACCGGATGCGCGCCACGGTCGGCGCCGCCGCCTGCGGCATGGCCGCACGCGGCGTCCATGAAGCCGCCGCGCACGCGCGCGCCCGGACGCAGTTCGGGAAACCGCTCGCCGAGTTCCAGCTGGTCCAGGAGAAGATCGCGCGCATGGCGACGGATCTGGATGCCGCGCGGCTCCTGGTCTACCGCGCCGCGTGGGAAGCCGACCACGGCGCCGAGCGCGTCACGATGGAGGCGGCGATGGCGAAGTCGTTCGCCACCGAGGCCGCGCAGCGGATCGTGGACGACGCCGTGCAGATCCTGGGCGCCAGGGGGGTCCTGGCGGACCATCCGGTGGACCGCCTCTACCGCGCCGTTCGGGCACTCCGCATCTACGAAGGGACGACGGAGATCCAGCACCTCGTGATCGCCGGGCAGGTGCTGCAGGGCGAGCGATGAAGGCCGCCGTCATCGGCGGCGGCCCCGCCGGGCTCTTCTTCGCGCTGCTCTTGAAGAAAGCCGATCCCAAGCATGAGATCGCCGTCTACGAGCGGAACCGTCCCGACGACACCTTCGGCTTCGGCGTGGTCTTCTCCGATGCCACCGAGGAAGCGCTCGCCGCCGCGGACACGGAGGTCGCGGCCGCGATGTCCGCGCGCTGCCACCGCTGGGACGACATCGAGGTCCACTACAAGGGGCACACCCTCGTCTCGAAGGGGCATCGCTTCTCGGGGCTCTCCCGGGCGGGCCTGCTCGGCATCCTGGCCGCGCGATGCCGCGAGGCGGGCGTGCGCCTCTGCTTCGAGCGCGAGGTGGCGGACCCCGCATCGCTGGAAGGCGCCGACCTGATCCTGGCCGCGGACGGCGTGAACTCCGCCGTGCGCGAGCGCTATCGCGAGCACTTCCGTCCGGTCGTGGACGTCCGGCCCAACCGGTTCGTCTGGCTCGGCACGACGAAGCCCTTTCCGGCGTTCACCTTCTACTTCAAGAGCGACGCGAGCGGGCTCTGGCGCGTGCACGCCTACCAGTACGAGCCCGACCGCTCCACGTTCATCGTCGAAGCCACGGAGGCGACGTGGCGCCGGTCCGGCCTGGCCGAGGGGGACGAGGCGCGCACCATCGCCTTCTGCGAGGCGCTCTTCGCCGAGGAGCTGGAGGGGCACCGCCTCCTCGGGAACCGCTCGATCTGGCGGAGCTTTCCGACCATCCGGAACGGGCGCTGGTCGTACGGCAACGTCGTGCTCGCGGGGGACGCGGCGCACACCGCCCACTTCTCGGTGGGCTCCGGAACCAAGCTCGCGATGGAGGACGCCGTGGCGCTGGTCGACGCGCTCCGGAACGAGCCCTCCATCCCCGACGCGCTCGCGGCGTACGAGGCGGCGCGCCGACCGCCGGTGGAGAGCCTGCAGCGCGCGGCCCAGGCCTCGCTCCAGTGGTTCGAGGACACCGAGCGCTACATGGACCTGGAACCGCTGCAGTTCGCGTTCACGCTGATCACCCGGAGCCTTCGCGTGACGCACGAGAACTTGAAGCTTCGGGATCCGGCGTTCACCGCGCGCGTGGACTCGTGGTTTTCGGAGCAGGCGGAGGAGCAGTCGGGCGCTCCCGTTCCGCGCGCGCCGGCGCCTCCGCCGATGTTCACGCCCTTCCGCCTGCGCGACCTGGTGCTGCAGAACCGCGTCGTCGTCTCGCCGATGTGCCAGTACTCGGCCATCGACGGCATGCCCGACGACTGGCACCTGGTGCACATCGGATCGCGCGCGATCGGCGGCGCGGGGCTCGTCTTCGTCGAGATGACCGACGTGAGCCCGGAGGGGCGGATCTCCCCCGGGTGCACGGGGCTCTATTCGGAGAAGCACGCGGCGGCCTGGAAGCGGATCGTGGACTTCGTGCACGGACGAACGCCGGCGAAGATCGCGATGCAGCTGGGGCACGCGGGACGGAAGGGCTCGACCAAGCGTTCGTGGGAAGGGGACGTCGAGCCGCTCGACACGGGCGGCTGGCCGATCCTCGCCCCCTCGCCGATCCCCTACTACCCGCACAGCCAGACGCCGCGCGCGATGACCCGCGCCGACATGGACCGGGTGATCGGGCAGTTCACGCAGGCGGCGCACCACGCGGTGACGGCCGGATTCGATCTTCTCGAGATCCACATGGCGCACGGCTACCTGCTCGCGAGCTTCATCTCGCCGCTCACCAACCTGCGCGACGACGAGTACGGCGGCTCCCTCGAGAACCGGATGCGCTTTCCGCTCGAAGTGTTCCGCGCCGTGCGGTCGGTCTGGCCGGAAGAGCGCCCCATGTCGGTCCGCATCTCCGCGGTCGATTGGAAGCCCGGAGGGATGGGTCCCGGGGACGCCGTCGCCGTGGCGCGTCTGCTGCAGGCGAGCGGGTGCGATATCGTGGACGTCTCGGCGGGGCAGACCGTGCCCGACCAGCGGCCGGTCTACGGACGGCTCTTCCAGACCCCCTTCGCCGACCGGATCCGGCACGAGGCCAGGATCGCCACGATGGCGGTGGGGAACATCTCCTCCTACGCCGACGTGAACACGATCCTGGCCGCGGGGCGCGCCGACCTCTGCCTGCTGGCGCGGGCGCACCTGTGGGATCCCTACTGGACGCGCCACGCCGCCTACGAGCTGGGCTGGCCGCTTTCCTGGCCCGATCCCTACGAATCGCTGAACCAGTTCCGTCCCCGTTTTTCCTGATCGGAGGCGCGATGGGAGTCACCTACGGCAGCTATCTCAAGCTCGAGGAGCTCCTCGCGCTGCAGTCCCCGCTCTCCGAGGGGCCGGAGCACGACGAGACGCTCTTCATCGTCATCCACCAGGTTTACGAGCTGTGGTTCAAGGAGCTGCTCCACGAGCTGGACTACCTCAAGGGGCGCCTGGCCGCGAACGACCTGCCCCGCGCGCTCCACACGCTGAAGCGGGTACTCACGATCCTGAAGGTCGTGGTCGCGCAGATCGACGTGCTCGAGACGATGACGCCGCTGGAGTTCCTCTCCTTCCGCGCGCGGCTGGAGTCGGGGAGCGGATTCCAGTCGTGGCAGTTCCGCGAGCTGGAATTCCTGCTCGGCGCGCGGAGCGACGCCGCGCTCGCGCGCTATCCCGAGGGGAGCACCGCGCGGAAGCGGCTGGAGCGGCGCGCGTCGGAGCCGACGGTGTGGGACGCCTTCCTTCGATTCCTGGCCTCGGCGGGATACGACGTGCCGCTGGAGCTCTTGGGGCGCGACGTGACCCGCGCGGTCGCTCCCGCGCCGGAGCTGCACCGCGTGCTGATCGAGGTCTATCGGAAGGACGCGATGACCGCGTCCCTGTGCGAGCGGCTCGTGGACCTGGACGAGGGCTTTCAGGAATGGCGCTACCGCCACGTGAAGATGGTGGAGCGCACGATCGGTACCAAGCAGGGGACGGGCGGCTCGGAGGGGGCGGCCTACCTGCGAACGACCCTGGACCAGCCGTTCTTCCCGGACCTGTGGGCGATCCGGTCGGAGCTGTGACCCCGCCGGCGGGCCTGGCCCGGCACTACAAGCGCTTCCGCGTCGCCGATCGGCTGCTCCTGACCGGACACTCGCACCAGGCCTGGCCCGACGTCGCGTTCGATGGCCAGGTCGAGGCCTGGAACGACGCGGCGGCGCTGGTGGACGAGAAGTGGGGGCGCGCTTCAGAAAAGGCCGACCGCGTTCGCCGCGGCTTCGCCAGGCTCCTCGGCGGCGCGCCCGGCGAGGTCGCGCTCGGGCAGAACACCCACGAGCTGGTGCTGCGCTTTCTCTCCGCGCTTCCCCTGCGCGATCGGCCGAGGCTGGTCACCACCGACGGCGAGTTCCACTCGATCCGCCGCCAGCTCGACAGGCTCGCCGAGGACGGCCGGCTCGAGATCGTGAAGGTTCCCGCCGACCCTGCCGACGCCATCGCCGAGCGCCTCGCCGCGGCCGTGAACGTGCGCACGTCCGCCGTGCTCGCCTCCTCCGTGCTCTTCGGAAACGCGGCGATCGTCCCAGGGCTGGGCTCCGTGGCGGCGGCGTGCCGGCGCGCCGGCGCCGAGCTCCTGGTCGACGCCTATCACCATCTGAACGCCGTGCCCTTTGCCCTGGGCGCCCAGGGGTTGGAGGAGGCGTTCGTCGTGGGCGGCGGCTACAAGTACTGCCAGCTGGGGGAGGGGAACTGCTTCCTCCGCGTTCCGCCGCACGCCCGCGAGTATCGCCCGGTCATCACCGGCTGGTACGGCGAGTTCGCGCACCTCACCGATCGCGCCGCCGGCCGCGTGTCCTACGCGGAAGGGGCGGATCGCTGGGCGGGCGCCACGTACGACCCGACAAGCCACTATCGCGCCGCGCGCGTTTTCGACTTCTTCGAAGAGCAGGGGCTCACGCCGGAACGGCTGCGCGCGATCAGCGGGCATCAGATCCGCCTGCTGGCGGGCGGCTTCGACGCGCTCGGCCTCGATCCGGGGGTGATCGCGCGCGACCGCTCGATTCCCCTGGAGCGCATCGGCGGATTTCTCGCGCTCCGGTCCTCTGGCGCCGAAGCGATCTGCGCGGGTCTGCGGGCCCGCGGCGTCCTGGCCGATGTTCGCGGCGACCTGCTCCGCCTGGGCCCCGCGCCCTACCTCGCGGACGAGCAGATCGAGCGCGCGATCGCGGAGCTGGGGCGGGTGGTCCACCCCTAGCCGCGCTCGGGCCGACGCTGGACGGCCCGGCCCCCACGGCCCATACTTCGGGCGACACCCCCCACAACTGTCTTCCCATGGAAGCGAGGGCCTCCGCGTGGACGGCACCGCGATCCTCCTCCAACGCATCCGCGATGGCGACGAGCGCGCCAGGGAGGAGCTCGCCCGGGCCTACCTGCCGGTCGCCAGGCGTCTGGCGCACGGGCGCCTGCCCGCGAGCGCGCGGGGACTTTCCGAGACCGACGACATCGCGTCCCGCTCGGTGACCCAGGCGGTGAGCCACGCGGCGCAATTCGAGATGCGCCATGAAGCGGCGTTCCTCGTCTACCTCCGCCGCATCGTCATCAACGAGATCCGCACCGAGATCCGGCGGGCGAAAGCGCGTCCCTCCGGCGGCGAGCTGGACGACGGTGTCGCCTGGAACGGCCCTTCTCCGCTGGACAACGTGATTGGACGGGAGCTCATGAATCGCTACGAGCGGGCGCTCGAGCAGCTCACGCCCCACCAGCGGGAAGCCGTCGTCCTGAGGCTCGAGTTCCGGCTTGGATACAGGCAGATCGCGGCCAAGATGGCACTCGACTCGCCCGACGCGGCCCGGATGCTGGTGTCCCGAGGCATGGTTCGGCTGGCGAGGCTGATCGCTCCCCAGGACGGTCCTCCATGAGCGAACCGCACGACGACGAGCCGATCGACGAAGAGCGGCTCCGATTCGCGGAGCGGATCTTCGACCGGACCCCGATCGACTGGGACTCCGAGGCGGCCGGCGCCGGACTCTCCGGCGACGAGACGAGCGGCTTTCAGGCGCTGGAGCGGCTCGTGGCGGCCCATGCCCGGGTCGCCAAGGAATTCGACGAGATCAACGCGCCCGGCGCCGGATCCCTCATCTCCCACTATCGCATCGTGAGCCAGCTCGGCTCGGGAGGCATGGGAGTCGTCTATCAGGCCCAGGACGAGCGGCTGGACCTGGGCCGTCTCGTGGCGCTGAAGCTCGTTCATCCGGGAGCATCCGGGGACGACTTGATGCGTCAGGTCCTCATTCGGGAGGCTCGGGTCGCCTGCAGCTTCACCCATCCCAACGTGGCCACGGTGTTCGAGGCGGACGAGTGGGAGGGGCGCGTCTTCATCGCGATGGAATTCGTCGAAGGGAAGACCCTGTCCGAGGTGGTCCGCCGCCATCCGGTCTCCCCCTGCACGGCCGCCGAGTACGGGGCGCAGATCGCCTCGGCGCTGGAGGCGGCCCACGAGGCCGGCATCGTTCACCGCGATCTCAAGAGCCACAACGCCGTGGTCACGCCGGCCGGGACGGTCAAGGTCCTGGATTTCGGCATCGCGGTCCGGATCGATCCGTCCCGCGCGGAAGCGCCGCACGGGGATACGTATGGTCCGGCGGGATGGACGGCGGGCACCCTGGCCTACATGGCTCCCGAGTGCCTGCGGGGCGAGGCCCCCGACCGCCGCTGCGACATCTGGGCGCTGGGCGTCGTGCTCTACGAGATGCTCACCGGAAAGCGCCCGTTCGCGGCCGATACCCGCGCGGAGCTCGAGCGGGCGATCCGCCAGGAGGACCCGGCTCCGCTTCCGCGCGCGATCCCCGAGGGGCTGCGGCGCATCGTGGACCGTTGTCTGGAGAAGGATCCCGGCCGGCGCTATCAGCGGGCCGGCGAAGCGCGCGCCGCCCTCGAGGCGGTCCGGGACGCGCGGCGGCCGGCGTTCCGATGGAGTCGGTGGCGCGTCGGGGCCGCCGCCACGGCGGCGATCGCGATCGTCGCCGCGGCCCTGTACCTCTACAGCCACCTTCCGCGCGAGCGCACCCTGCTGGTTCTCCCCGCGCACAACGCGGCCGGCGACTCCGCGCGGCAGTACCTGGCCGACGGCCTCACCGGCGACCTCATCAACACCCTCATGAGACTGTCCTCGGTTCGCGTGCTGAGCAGCCATTCGAGCTATGCCATCGCCCGGGAGCAGGTCCCCCTGCCCACGTTGGCGCGCCGCCACGGGGTGGACTACGCGCTCGAGTCCTCGATCGTGCAGGCCGGGGATCACGTGCGCGTGAACGTGGCGCTGGTGGGCGCCGCCTCGGACCATCCGATCTGGGTCCGCGCCTACGAGCGGCCGCTGCGGGAGACGCAGACTCTGGACCGCGACATCGTGCGCGGCGTCGCGGCGGCGTTGAAGCTGTCGCTCACCCCCTTTGAGCGCGCGATGCTGGGGCCGGCCCCCCCTGTGAACAGCGATGCCTACGAGCAGTACGTCCTGGGAAGGAATTTCGCCGCCGAGCGAAGCTACGGCCGAGCCCTCGCGTGCTATGCCGCGGCGACCGGCCTCGACGCCACCTTCGCCGCGGCCCACGCCGCGCGCGCGCGGTGCCTGGTCGAGATGCTCTACTACCGGGTGGCGCCGCCCGAATCGCTGGCGCCCGCGCAGGCGTGCGCGACCCGCGCTCTCGCGATCGACTCGACGCTCGCCGCGGCGCACCTCTCGCTCGCCTACATGCACGGGTTCCTCTGGGACTGGGAGGGGGCCAGGGTGGAGCTGGAGCAGGCCTCGGAGGACGAGCCGGGGAGCGCGGACGTCGCGTGCGGCTGGTCGTTCTACTACGGCGTGGCGGGCCGCGCGCGGGAGGAAGTGGATGCCATGGAGCGCGCCGTGAAGACCGATCCGCTTCAGGTCCGCTATCGCAACGAGCTGGGGCTCGCCTACCTGAACGCGGGCCGCATCGGCGACGCCGAAGAACAGTTCGCGATCGCCGAACGAAGCGCTCCGTCCGAAGAGTCGCATTGGGCCTCGGCATACCGGGCCCGCTGCCAGGCGCTGCGGGGAAAGACCGCGGAGGCGGCCGCGCTGTTGGAGCGGCTTTCGAGGGACGGCCAGGCGGTCTACGCGCGCGAGGAGCTGGCCTATGTCCTGGCCCGCGCGGGCCGGCGGGCGGAGGCAAGCCGGCTCGTGGCCGAGCTGGCGGCGATGCCTCCGGGGGCGGTCTCGCCGCTGGCGATCGCCGCCGCCGAAATCGCGCTCGGAAGACCCGACGCGGCGCTCACGGTCCTGGAGCGCGCCTGCGACCAGCACGAGAGCCGCATTCTCTGGGTCCGCGTCGACCAGCGCTTCGACCCGATCCGGAAGGACCCGCGCTACGCGAAGCTATTGGAGCGCATGACGCCGGCCCCGCGCACCTGACATCACGGAGCCGACAGGCCGGCCAGCATCGCCCTGGCCTCGTCGTTCTCCGGGTCGCGGCGCAGCGCCTCGCGCGCCAGGGCGATCGCGCGCTCGTGCAGGGCCGTGTTGCCATCGAGCCCGCTCTCCTCTTCGAGCAGGCGCGCCAGCATGAGAATCCGCTCCGGCGTGCCGAGCAGGGAAGCCGCCGTCCCGGCGTCGAGGCGGCGAATGAGGGTGGTCTGGCCCGCGAGGAGCACGCCGTAGGCCTGCTCGAGGACGGCTCGCGCCTCGTCGGGCGAGCCCTCCAGCCGGAGCCCCGCGGCGCGCGCGATCATGGCCGCGACCGTCTGGATCTGCCTCAGGAGATAATCGTCGGTCTGTTTCATCGGTTGTCCGCTAGACCCGGAGCAGCGTCTCCGCGAACGGCCACTCCTCGTCCACCCATTCCGACGCGACCTCGAATCCCGCCGCCTTCGCCAGCTTCGCCACGTCCTCCTTCTCGAACTTGTACGAGCTCTCGGTCCAGATGCTCTCGCCGTCCTTGAAGGAGACGCGAAGGTCCAGCGCCGGAATCGCCACCTCGTGGGCGCGCTTGGCGACCAGGTGCATCTCGATCCGGCGCTCCGCCTCGCGCCAGCGCGCCTCGTGGCGGAAGAGGGCGAGATCGAACGAGGCCGCGAGGTCTCGGTTCATGCGGGCCAGGAGGTTTCGATCGAAGGCCGCGGTCACGCCCAGCGGATCGTCGTAGGCGCGGATCAGCGTGGGCGCGGGCTTGACCCGGTCGGTGCCCAGGAGCAGCGCGTCCCCGGACTTCAGCGTGCGGCGCACCTCGCGCAGGAAGGACCGCGCGGCGTCGGGCTCGAAATTCCCGATGGTGCTGCCCAGGAAGAGCACCAGGAGATGGTGCGCGCTCCGGCGCTGCGCCGCGACGTTGGCCAGCCCCGCCAGATAGTCGGCGTGGATCGCCTCGAAGCGCACGGCCGGGAGCCGTCCCAGCACCGTCGCGCACTTGGCGAGCGCGGTCTCCGAGATGTCGATGGGGTAGTAGTGGGTCGTCTGTCGCGAGGCCAGCGCGTCCAGGATCCAGCGCGTCTTCCGTCCGGTCCCGCTCCCCAGCTCGGCCACCAGGAGCGGCGTGGCGAGCCCGCGCGTGATGGCCGGCGCGTGGCGGCGCAGGATCCGCTCGTCCGCGCGCGTGAGCCCGTACTCGGGGAGCGCGCTGATCGCCTCGAAGAGGGCGGTGCCCAGCTCGTCGTAGAGGAGTGCCGCGGGCAGTCTCTTCGGCCCCGGGCCGGAGAGCCCGGCGGTGATCGCCGCGAGCAGCTCCGGGTCCATGCCGGCCATCACGCCGGGAGCGGCCTTTCCACCGGCGTCCGCGCCGCCGCGGTCCGCGGCCGTTGGGTCGGTCACCCGGACACCGTGCGGAAGGCGCCGTACACGTAGGGGTACTTCGGCTGGAACCAGTTCCGGAACGAGCGGCGCACCATGCAGGCCGCCGTCCGCGGCGAGCCCCCCTTCATGACGTAGTGCTTGCCGTCGAAGAAATCGGCGGAGTAGCCGCGATAGAAAGGATGCGCCTCGAAGCCGGGGAAGGGCTCGAAGAGCGAGGAGGTCCACTCCCAGCCGTTTCCGACCAGCTCGTCCACCCCGAACGCGCTGGCCCCGGCGGGGTGGCTTCCCACCGGCGTCGGGTCCCAGCGATGGAAGTCGAAGTTCCCGTGCTCCTCGCGCGGCGGCTGGTTCCCCCAGGGATATTCGCGTTCCTCGCCCGAGGGCGTTCCGTAGGCCGCGCGGTGGAACTGCGCTTCCGTCGGAAGCGAGCGGCCGGCCCAGCGCGCGAACGCGGAGGCTTCGGCGTGGCTCACGTAAACCGGCGCGTCCATCGCAAGGAGCGGCTCCGAGAACATGCCGCGGTAGTGCCAGGCGCCCGCTTTCCGCGTCCAGAACGGCGGGTGGACCAGCTTCTGGCGCTCACGCCATTCCCAGCTCTCCTCGGTCCAGTGGACCGGGTCTTCGTAGCCGCCGTCCTTGACGAACTCGAGGAAGCGGCCGTTCGTCACCTTGTACGCGTCGATGTCGAATTCCGGCACCTGCACGACGCGCTCTCCGAATTCGTTGTCCCATCCGAACACGCCCGCGCTCCGGGAGCGGCCGAGCGTGGCCTTGCCGGCGGGGATGCGCACCGTGCGCGCCGGGTCCACGCCGCCGGCGGACGAAATCGGAGCGTCCGGCTTTCCCTTCTTCAGCTTGATCGGGAGCTGATGCAGCAGATAGGCCAGCGTCTCGGCGTGCATCAGCCGGTGCTCGATCGCCATGTTGATGATGGTGCCCGCGTCCTGGCCGGCGCCGATCGGGCGCTTGCCCGTGAGGCACTCGTCCACGGCCTCCCGGATCCGGCCGTTGTAGGCGCGGATCGGCTCGGGGCGGGGCCAGACGTCGGCGGCGTCGCTCGGCAGCTGGCCGTCGACCGGATCGATTCCGAACGCGAACAGCTTGTCGTAGGCCGGATTGAAGGACGCGAGGTCGTAGGCCTGGCGGAGCAGGTTCCCATCGAAGGCCTCGAGATGGCCCAGGTAGAAGGCCAGGCGATGCCGCTCGGGGATCGCCCGCTCGTACAGGGCCTCCGGTTTCAAGACTTCGAAGATCTGGTCGGTCTGGGCCCGCGCGCCGGTCAGGCGGGCGGCGAGGGCTTCAGGGGTTTCGCTCGATCGGAGCGTCTGGGTCATGGTGCGCCTCCGGGGTTGATTCACCCTCGATTTTAGACGAATCGGCGCCTCGCCGCCCCCGTTTCGCGCCGGCCCCCGCGGCCAGCCGAAGCCCCTTCGGGACGGCGACCCGGTCGGCCAGGTCGAAGGCTCGCTCGACCAGGAGCGCCAGGAGGGCGGCCGGGATGGCCCCTTCCAGGATCAAATCGTTCCGGCGGAGCTGAATTCCGGACAGGATCGGCTCTCCCAGCCCTCCCGCGCCGATCAGGGCGGCCAGCGTGGCCGATCCGACGTTGATCACGGCGCTCGTCCGGATCCCCGCCAGGATCGCCGGGGAAGCCAGCGGGAGGCGGATCCGGGTCAGCTGCGCGCGGGCCGACAGGGGAAGGCACGCCGCCGACTCGATCAGGGGCGGGGGAATCGTGGTCAGCCCGACGTAGGTGTTCCGGACGATCGGAAGCAGGCTGTACAGGAAGAGCGCGACCAGCGCCGGGAGGATCCCGATCCCGAGCAGCGGAATGAGCATCGCGAGGAGCGCGAGCGAGGGGATGGTCTGGGCCAGCCCGGTCGCGGCCAGGACCGGCCCGCCGATCCAGCGTGAGCGCGCCGCCGCCACGCCGAGCGGCACGCCGATCAGCACCGCGGCGATCAGCGAGAGAAGGACGAGCTTCAGGTGCTGCACCGTGTTCCTGGCGATGCGGGCGGCCCGCGCCTCGGACGCGGCCGTTGTCACCGGCGCTCCCGGGCCGGAGATCTCCGCGAGCAGGGACTCGGCGGCCGCGGGCGATTCGGCGCCGCCCAGAACCACGCGGGCGTTGGCGCGGATCATCCGCGCCTGATCGATCGTGCCCGTCAGCCGCCGCATCGCCGCCATCGCGCGCGGCTCGCGCCGGGCCAGGTCCAGCCGGTAGAGCCACACCGCGTCGTAGCGGGGAAAGAAGGCGCGGTCGTCCCGCAGCACCACCAGATGCATCCGCTCGATCTGCGCGTCGGTCGTATAGATGTCCGTCGCGTCGATCTTCCCGCTCGCCATGGCGGCGTAGGCCAGCTCGTGCTGGATGCCGGTCACGTTGTGGCGCGAAAGCCCGTAGCGCGCGGCGAGGCCGGGGAACCCGTCCGCGCGGCCCAGGAACTCGTGCGTGAGCCCCACGCGGACCTCGGGATGCGCGGCCAGATCGGACAGGGCGCGCAGTCCGTAGCGCCGGGCCGCCTCGGGCGTGACCGCGATCGCGTAGCTGTCGTCGAAGCCGAGCGGCTCGCTCATGCCCAGGCCGATCCGGGCGAGGGCGGCGCGCATCTCCGGCGGGCTCAGCGCGCGGGGGGCGTGCAGCACCACTTCCTGGACGGTGCCGGTGTACTCGGGATAGACGTCCACGTTCCCCGAGCGGAGCGCCTGGAGCACGATCTCGGTGCCGCCCAGGTTTCGCCGGTGCGCCACGTCGGAGACGCCGGCCTCGCGCATCGCGGCGGCCAGCGCATCGCCCAGGATCCACGATTCGGCGAATGCCTTGGAGCCCACGGCGACGCCGCGCTCGGCCAGGGCCGGACCGGGTACGGAGGCGCCGCCGGCCACGGCCGCCGCGAGAAGGAGTGCGATTCCCAGCCTCACGTCCATGCGGCCCCCCGCTGCGCCGTGAGGAATGCCGTGACGAACGGATCGGCGGGACGGTCGATCAGGTCCCGGAACGCACCGCGCTGCACGATCCTTCCCGCGCGCATCAGTACCATCTCGTCGCCGATCGTCGCGGCCTCGGCGACGTCGTGGGTCACGAAGAGGACCGTCTTGTGGAGCCGCTCGAAGACGGCGCGCAGGTCGCGCTGGAGGTCGGCCCGGATCATGGGATCGAGCGCCGCGAGCGGCTCGTCGAGGAGCACGACTTCGGGATCGAGCATCAGGGCGCGCATCAGCGCCACGCGCTGGCGCTGGCCGCCGCTCAGCTCGGCGGGGTAGCGCGCGAGCAGCGCGCGCGGCATCTGCGTGAGCTCGAGAAGCTCGAGGAGGCGCTTCTCCCGGCGCTCGCGGGGCCAGCCGCGGTCCTCGGCGGCGATCGTGACGTTCGCGCCCGCCGTCAGGTGGGGGAAGAGGCCGCCTTCCTGGATGACGTAGCCGATACGAGGGAGGATCGCCGGGCGGGTGGACGGTCCCATCACCGCGCCGCCCACGCGCACCACGCCGCGATCGGGGACGAGGAGACCCACGACCAGCCGGAGCAGGGTGCTCTTGCCGCAGCCGCTCGGGCCCACCAGGGCCAGCGTGGTCCGCTCGCCCACGGCGAGACGAGGCACGTCGAGCGCCGTGGCTTCGCCGAACTTCTTGACGACGCCTTCCAGCTCGACCGGGTCTGCCGGATCGGGGCGATCGGGGGGATCGGGCATGCGGGGGCGATCCTAACGGTTCGGCGCTATACTCGGCTACCCATGCGGGCATCCCTTCGGCCGCCGCACCCGAAATCGATCCTGGTTCCGGCGGTGCTCCTCCCGGCGCTGGTCGCCGCGCTGCTGGCGGCGCCGGGGCTTTCCTTCGACTACTTCTGGGACGATTTCTTCTTCCTCACCCGCGCTCAGGGAAGCCCGACCGCCTATCTCGTGCCCAACGCGGCCGAGGCGTTCTGGCGTCCGATCCCCCAGGGTCTCTACTTCCGTCTCCTCCTGGCGCTCGGCCCGGCGGGTCCGCTCGCCGGACACCTTCTGAACCTGCTCCTGCTCGCGGCGGCGGCCATGCTCCTCGCCTCGCTCGCAGCGCGTCTTCTGGGACCGCGCGCGGGACTTCTGGCCGGGCTGGTGTTCGCGGCGTCGGCCGTGCTCCCCTCGCTGGTGGCCTGGACCAGCGCGTGCCAGGATCTGATGGCGATGGTGTTCTTGCTGATCGCGTTTCACCTGCGTGAATCGGGGAGGATCGCGGCTTCGGCCGGACTCGCGGCCCTGGCGCTCCTCTCCAAGGAGACCGCAGCGGTGGCGCTTCCGGTGCTCGTCGCGTGGGACTGGCTGCTCGGGCGGAAGCCGTCGCGGCTGGGAAGCGGTGCGCTCCTGTTCGGCATCGTGACGGCCGCCTGGTTCGCGGCCCACCCGGGTCTGCGTGCGCTGGTCCACGCCGGACTCCAGAGC
>DATJEJ010000213.1:0-7343 GCA_035496795.1 Candidatus Omnitrophota bacterium | reverse complement strand
TCCCGGAGGCCCGCTGAGGCGGTACCCACCGTCGAGGAGAGTGTCGGGCCGGAGGGCGGCCGCCCGAAGGGCTGCCTCTCCTCGCGCCAAAACGCAGTGCGCCCGGCCGCCCGTAGAGACGACTTGCGCGTACGTCAGTCTTACGAGTTAGAGCGCCCCATCGCCGCGCACGACGACGCGGAGTGTCGCCGCCATGATCTTCAGATCCAGCAGCAGCCGTCCGTAGCGCAGATAGTAGAGATCGTACTGAAGCTTGCGGTTCACGGTCTCGATCGAGGTGTCGTAGCGCCACTTCACCTGCGCCAGCCCCGTGACGCCGGGCAGCGCCTGGCAGCGGGCCGGGTAGTCGGGGAGCGTGCGCGCGAGCGAGATGACGAAGTTCGGCCGCTCGGGACGCGGACCCACGAGGCTCATGTCGCCGCGCAGCACGTTCCAGAGCTGAGGAGTCTCGTCGAGGCGCGTCTTGCGAAGCACCTTCCCCACCCGCGTGACGCGCGCGTCCTTCTGCGTCGCCCAGACGGGGCCGGTGTGCTTTTCGGCGTCGGCGACCATGCTCCGGAACTTGTAGATCTCGAAAACGCGCCCGTAGCAGTCGGTCTTGCGGCGGTCGGGCGCCCCGGGGCGGGGTCCGGAAGCGGGGTCCGCGGCGCGGCGCGGACGGCGGCGGCGGTTCTTCCCCACCCGCTCCTGCGCGTAGAGGATCGGTCCGCGGCTGTCGATTTTGATCGCGATCGCGACCAGCAGGAAGATCGGGAGAAGGATGATCAGTCCGATGCCGGAGGACAGGATGTCGAGGGCGCGCTTCAGACGGGAGTAGATGCGGCCATTGGGGCGCACGTCGGCGAAACCCTGGGCGTTGGCCATCGTCGTCCCCTCCTTCATCTCGGATGGGAGGATCATCATGCTCAAGGGGCCGTTCCTCGCCGTGGGAACGCCGGGCGACGGCCGGGCGCGCGCAAGCCCCCGTGAGGATCAAGGGAGCGACGCGGATCCGGCGGCTCCGCCATTCCCGTGCACCGGCACCAGGGACGGCGGGAGCGGTGGATGTCAGGCGAGAGCCCGCGCGCGAGCCTTGGCCCGCCGCGGACCGGCCCCCCACCGATCAACGATAAGTATAGTCCAGTGGGGCCCCAAAGACAAGGCCGCGGCCCCTTTGGGACCGCGGCCCGAACGAAGGAACCGGCGGCGCGAGAGCGCTTCCCCGCGAGGGACTACGGCGCGGACGCGACCTCGACGGAGGCCCGGAACGACATGCGCGAGAGCGACGCGGCCATGTCGTCCGCGTTCGACTTCGAACGCATGCGCGCCAGCCGTACCTGGTAACCCGATCCCGCCGCCTTCTCGATCTGGGCGTCCTTGATCTTGAATCCGAGAAGCGAGAGCGCCTTGAGCTCCGCCTGAGCGCTCTCCTTGGACCAGTAGCCGGGCAGGATCACCACGTACTCGAGATCCTTCGCCTTGGCCGGCTTGCTCGGCTCCGGCTCGGCCGGAGCGGCCTGGACGACGGCCTGCACCGGCTTCGGCGCCGCCTGGGCCACGGTCTCGGTGGCCGGCTTCGGCGACGGCGTGGCCTGGGTCGCGGCGAGGGCCTTGGGTGCCTGCACGCTCGCCTGCGTCGTGCCCTCGGCGGAGGACGACGGCTTCGGCGCCTTCGGCGCCGGGGCCGAGGCGATCACCTTCGGGCCCGGCTGCTCGGGCGGCGGCGGCGGCTGGACCTCGGGCTTGGGCTTCTCCGGTTTCTTCTCCTCCGTGCCCGAGCCGAAGCTGTAGCCGAACGAAAGCCGGTGCACGTCGTCGAACGCGTTGCTCGGCGTCATCGAATAGTCCAGCTCGAGCTGGTGGAAATGGAGCCCGACTCCATACGAGAGTCCGTTGGCCGGATCCTCCGGCGTGCCGAACTCGTGGCGGTACCCCACGCGAAGCGAGACGTTCGGATGGGCGCGGATCTCGGTGCCGACGCGCAGGTCGTCGAAGTAGTGGCTCGGCATGTTGTAGTCCGCCGCGAGCTGGATGCGGTCCTTCCAGAAGGAGCGGCCCATTCCCATCTTGATCTCGCGCGGCAGCGGATAGGACGACCCGTCGAACGAGAGACCCGGCCCGAGATTCTGCACGGCGACGCCGATGCTGGCGCCGGCGATCGTGCCGCGCGCGCCGAAGTCGACGGCGGGCGCGGTGGCGGAGATGGTGCCGAGACTCTGGCGGACCATCTTCGCGTTCGCGCCGACCGAGAACCCGCGGGCCAGGGAGCGCGCGATCCCCGCGGTCACCGCGAGGTCGTAGACGCGAAACTCGCCCGTGGGATTGTCGAACTCGTCCACACCCTGGATCCCCGGCGTGTGGAAGTAGGCGACGCTCAGCGACCCGACGCCGATCCCCATCGGCTTCGCGACGCCGAGCCACTCATAGCTCAGGTCCTGGAGCCAGTTCGCGTGCATCGCGCCGACCTGCGGCTGCGTCAGCGTCGCGAGCCCCGCGGGATTCCAGAACTGCGCGGTCACGCCCGTGGCGACGCCGGTGTGCGCGCCCGCCATGCCGGCGGAACGCCCCCCCACCTCGAACGAGAGAAAGTCCCCCGAAGAGGCTCCCACCGCGACGTCCGCGGACGCAGGGCGTACGAACAGGTACGCAGAGAGAACGCAGGCGGCCGTGAGCAGAGCGAGGCGAACTGGCGTGGAGGCGCAGCACGAGGAGGCGTGAGGCGGCCTGGACATGCGAGTTTCCCCCGTTGATGTCGAGTCTGAATCGGCCGCCGTCCGCCGAACTCCGCGAGGCAGGCATTGAGGATTTTGGGTCCGCCCAGAGTCGAGCACGGAACATGCCAGGGGATTCGCGCATTACGCACGGCGGTAAACGGCGGAACTGCATGTGGCTTCGAGGAGACGGAGGGGGTCTGGCGCGATCGGGCAAAACGCAATCGCCGCGAGACTGGAGGGAATCGTATTCCGCACGCCGCCGCTCGCGAAGTACGCGCGCGGGAACGCTTCGTCAGTAGCGGTAGGTCAGGGCGAAGCCCGCGCCTCCGGGACCGATCGGGAACGTGGCCGAAACGCGCGGCGGCGTCTTCGCGGCCGGCGGTCCGATGGAGAGCACCAGCGCGTCGACGATGTTCGCGGCGTAGATCGCGAGCGCGCCGTAGGCGAATCCCCGTCGGAGATCCTGCGCGGACTTGACGTCGGACCGTAAGACTTCGATCTCGCGCAGGTATCGGAGCTGGTCGCCGGGACCGCTGGAATCGGCGAGGATCTGGTTGTAGGCGATGTCGGCGCGCTTGTGGTGGACGGACGCTTCGGCGGCCGTATACCCGGCGCCCGCCGCCAGCACGCCCGCCAGCCAGAGGGCTCCGCGGGTGCTGTGATTCGCGAACTCCTGGCCCGCCCCGGGAATGATCAGCGAGCGGGTGACCACCTCCTGGCGGTCGAGCGTCGGGATGACGAGCGAGAGCCGCGTCGGGGTCGCCTCCTGAACGGTGAAGCGCGGACGGATCCAGTAATCGATGGCGCTCACGCCCCACACCGAGGCGCCGTAGATGATCCACGCGTTGCGCACGCGGCGCTCCTCGATCGCGCGCACCCCGGAGAGGGTGCCCGGCTCGTCCAGACGGTCGCGGTAGCGAAGATGGGCGCGGAGGGCCTCCACGATCGCGCCGGTCTCGGCCACCGTCATCGGCGCTCCGCGCAGGGAGCGCTTCACGGTCATGGCCGGAACGCCGGGATAGTTGAGCGAGCGGATGAGGAGCCCGGCGCTCATGCCGGGAGGCTCGGAGAGGCAGTACGGAGCCGCGCCCCGGGCATTGAAGGCGAACACGCCCTGCGTCTTCGCGACGCCGCCGCCCTCGGCGAGGACGGAGAAGCGCCCCACCACCGACGACGGCAGGTCCATCGGCGTGCGCCCGTACACTTCCGCGGGTCCCGAGAGCGACAGGGACACGTTGGGCGGATTGGACAGCACGGTCAGGATGGGCGGCCCCGACGGCGTGGCGGATGGCGCCTCGCCCAGCGGCTGCGCGCCCGCAGCCGCGGCGAGCAGCAGCGCGGCGAAACCGAGCGATGGGAGGAAACGATGTCGGGTCATGGCCACGAGACGGTACGGGCGGCCCGCGAGCCTGTCAAGGACCGACCCCACGCGCGTCATAGCGGGCGGCTGCGCGCGGTCTCGCGCTGAAGGCGCTCGAGCCGTTCGGCGTAGTCGCGGGAGACGAGATTCAGGAGAACCAGCTCTTCCCCGTGGACCTGGCGTGCCCCGCCGCGCGCGCCGCAGAGCAGGAACCCCATCAGCCCTTCGTCTCCCAGGATCGGCACCGCGCACACGGCCGAGCACGCCGCGATCTGCTCGGCGTTCTCGACGTAGATTCCGACGTACTCGAGATCGTCGGAGCGGCCGGTCAGCCGGATCGGCCGGCGCGCGCGGCGCAGCTCCATGGGAAGCGGCTCGCGGTCGGGGATGACGACGCCCGGTCCCGGCGCGATGGTGCTCCCCACCGCGCGGAAGCAGCGCTCGGCGGGATCCGCGAGGAAGAGCGTGACCGGATCCACGTCGGCCACGTGGCGCGCGTTCTCGGGGATGAGACGGCAGAGATCCTCGAGCGACGCGGCGCTCGCGAGCGGCGCGCCCTTGGCCGACATCCGGCGCACGGCGCGCGGCTCGAACCAGACGGGATCGAGGAAGAGGTCGAGCTTCCTGCGAAGCCGGTTGGACACGGTGAGCGCGGTCACCGCGACGATGACGCCCCCGATGGTGATCCAGAGCAGTCCCTCGGCGAGCCGCATCCCGGCCGAGCGGGTCAGCCACAGGAGGACCGCGGTCCAGGTCACGTATCCCGCCGCGATCAGGAGCGACGTCGTGGCCGTGGCGGGCAGCCGGTCTTCGGGCGCGCGCGCTTCGCCGATGCGGCCGCGGATGAGCGAGGCGGCGAGGAGGAACGAGAGGAGCGAGGCCGGGGCGGCGCTCGCGCCGATGTCCCCCACGTCGACGCGTCCGGTCGCCAGCATCGAGAAGATCAGGTACGACAGGAGCCCCGAGCAGCCGAGCACGCCGAGGAGCGCGGGACGGAACGTCTCCCGGCGGCGCGGCGGCAGCGAGAGGTGCGTCGCCTCGAACTTGGCCGCCATGAGGATCAGGTTGAGGAGGATCGCGGCGAGGATCGCCCAGTCGACGCCGTGCAGGTGGAAGACCGCGCCGGGCGCTTCCGGCGCGCGCTCGACGCGGAAGAAGGCGTACGCCGCCACTCCCGCCGCGAGCAGGGCCTGGAAGAGCAGGTAGAAGCGCCAGGCGCCGATCCCCCGCGAGCCCCGCGTGCGGCCGAGCGTTGCCGCCAGGAGCACCCAGAGAGCGGACACCGGCAGCGAGAGCGCGAGCGAGTTGACGAACCACTCGGTGTGCCCGGTCGCCGCCAGGTCGAACACGGCGCGCGCGAAGCAGAACTCGAGGACCCCGAGCATGGCCAGCGCGACCGCCGCGATCAGGGAGACGATGCCCCCCGGGCTCAGGATCGCGACGATCCCCGCGGCGATCAACGCGATCATGCCCCCGGCCCCGAGGAGCAGCAGATCCATGCTCATCGCATCGCTCCGGCCGGCGCGGCGGGAAGCAGGCCCAGCTGGCGAAGGCACTCCGCGGCCGTGCGGAAGCGCGCGCGGGCCAGCGCGGCCCGGAGCACGCCGGCCGTCTTGTGGAGGCCCGCGTAGTGGGTCCAGGGACGCCGGGACGGGCCGACGCTGGGCTGGTCGGGATCGATCTCCCAGGGATGCACGTTCAGGATGAGCGGAACGCCCCGCGCCAGGTGGTAGTCGAGCGCGCGCGCCGAGACCCACCCCGGCAGGAGCCGCAGGTAGGCGCCCGCGAGCACCGGAACGCGCACGGGGCCGATCGGGACCGTCGGAAGCGGAAACTCGACCAGGGTGGCGCCCTCCGCTTCGAACCGCGCGGGCCGGGTCGGTCCCTCGGGGTAGCCGTAGCGGCGGCGGCGGATGGGATAGACGCTGGAATCGTAGGCGTACCCCGCCTCGGCGAGGGCGCCGATGGCCCACAGAGTGCCCTTCCCGACGCTGTAGCTGGGGGCGCGATAGCCGAGCACCGTCGCCTGCGCGAGATCCTCGAGGAGCGCGCGCGAATCGCGCGCCTGGGCCAGGAACTCGCTCCGCGTGAGCTCGGTCAGCATCCGGTGGTCCATCCCGTGCGAGGCCACCTCGTGGCCGCGCGCGGCGATCTCACGCACCAGCCCCGGCTCGGCCTGGGCGACCCAGCCGAGGACGAAGAAGGTCCCGCGCGCCCCCGACTCGTCGAAGAGATCGAGCAGGCGGCGCGTGTTCGGGACGACGCGGGAGGGATAGGCGCTCCAGGCGTCGCGCGGCACGATCGCCGCGAACGCCTGCACCTGGTAATAGTCCTCCACGTCGACGCTCAAGGCGAGCGCCGGTCCGGCGCCTCCGTGGGCGCCGTTTCCGCCTACCGGCGGACGATGTGGCAAGGGTCTCCTCCCCGCGCGCGGGATAGCGCGCGCGACCAGAGAGGATACGGACCGGAGCGCCTTCGCGGAAGAGCGAAGGTCGTCAGGGGACGACGGCGATGCGCGTAACCGTACGCCCCTGGGGGCCATCGAGGATGGCGTTGTAAAGGCCGGGCGCGACCGCGTTCCCGGCGTCCGATCGGCACGGCCACTCGATCGCCTGCTCCCCCGCCGGGAGCACGCGGTCCACCAGCTGGCAGACCATGTGGCCGGTGAGATCGTAGATGACCAGGCGCACGCGACCCGGCGCGCCCTCCTTCGTTCCCCCCTCGAAGCGCAGCGTCACGCGGCCCCGGGCGGGATTGGGATAGCCGTGAATCCCGGTCGTGACGTTCGCCAGGCGATCGCTCGGCACCGCGATCGAGGCGACGGCCGGAACGCCCTCGCCCGAGCCCTGGTAGGTGGCCAGGCGATACTCGTACGACGAGCCGCCCGCCGCCGTGGAGTCGCACCAGCCCACCACCCCGACCGGCAGCGACGTGAGAAGCGTGTCGGGCCCGGCGCCGGTGCGGCGGTACAGGTGATAGCCGCTCCCCGATCCGGAAGAGGGCTCGGTCCAGCTCAGGTCCACTCCGCCGCTCACCATGGACGCCGTGAACGACTCGGGCGTCGCGAGCGTGCCGCCGGTGGTGCCGGCCTGGCGCGCGCGCACGTTCGAGAAGCCCGACCAGTTCCCCGCCTCGTCGGCGACCCGCAGGACGAAGTAATAGGTCGAGCCCGTCGCGAGTCCCGACATCGCGTAGCTCTCGCGCGTCCCCGAGGTGGCGGGCGGCGGCAGGACGCCGGCGGTCGAGGCGCTGTTCCACCAGGAGGTCGTGTCCACGCCGGACACGGGCTG
>DATJEJ010000212.1:0-5111 GCA_035496795.1 Candidatus Omnitrophota bacterium | reverse complement strand
ACCCCGTCGATGCTGGAGAGCAGCACCTGCCCGGGCATTCCCGGAATCCGGTACGCTCCCGCGAAGAGCCCCACGTCGCCCACGACGCCCGGGCCGAACGTGGAGCGGCAGAGGTCGCGGATGCGCGCGACCGCTTCCTCTCCCTTCCGGATGTTGACGCCCGCGTCTTCGTAGCGGCTCATCGCGGCTCGGGCGCCGATTCGGGAAGGAAGAGCTCGTCGGCGCGCTCCCCCGCCTCGCGCACGCCCTCGAGCACGCCGGCTTCGTGGAGCTGCACGAGCGCGGCCACGATATCCTCGTCGAACTCCGTCCCCGCCTTGGCCGAGAGCTCGGCCAGCGCGCACGCGACCGGCAGGCCGCGGCGGTAGGAGCGGTCCGACGTCATCGCGTCGAAGGCGTCGCACACGTGGATGATCCGCGCCCCCAGCGGCACTTCGGCCTCGGTGAGCCCCGACGGATACCCCGCGCCGTCCGGACGCCAGTGATGCGTGCGAACCATCTCGGCCGCGGCACGCAGCGCGCGGATCTGCTCCACGATCTTCGCCCCCGCCTCGGGGTGGCGCATCATGAGGAGCCGCTCCTCTTCGGTGAGCGGCGTCGGTTTGCGGATGACGTCCGGGCGCTGCGCGATCTTCCCGATGTCGTGCACCAGGGCGGCGTAGTGGATCATCTCCACCTCCGACTCGGGAAGCGCGAGATGGCGCGCGACGCGCACGGAATAGCCCGCGACCCGCACCGAGTGCCGGTGCGTATAGGGGTCGACCGCATCCAGCGCCGTGGAGAGCGCCCGAACGAACCCGACGAGGTCCTCGCGCAGGTCGGCGTACAGCTGCAGGGCGTACCGCGCCAGGAAGAGCGGGACGGTGAGGAGGAGCACGCCCGGGATGCCCGCCACGATCCGCACCTGCGCGAAGAGGAGCCCGAACCCGATGGCCAGCGCGTGCTGGAGGAGCCCGTCGCGGAACTGCTGCCGCCAGATGGTGCGGGGCGATTCCCGCGTGTGCGCGCCGACGAGCAGGCTCACCCACCCGGTGTTCACCGCGTAGTAGAGCGCTCCCGCGATCAGGATCGGGAGGAAGTCCTGGAATCGCGGCGCGCCCAGGGCGCCGCCGGCCGCGAGATACGCCGAGCCGGCGAGAATCGTGGTCGAGGCGTAGATGCCTCCGTTGAGCACGGCGGCTGCCGGCCGCTCCCGAAGGAGGAAGAGTTGCGCCGGGATGGCGGTGAGGAGATCGAGCGCGCCGGCCACCCACGGACCGAAGAGGAGGATCGCGCCCACGTCGAGCACCGACGCGATCGTGATGGTGCCGCCGCGCGGCAGCGGGACGGGGTGCGACTCGGCGACCACGAGCAGCACGAACCAGACGGCGACGCCCACGAGGTCGGGCCGGGTCTGCTTCACCTCCGGGCCTCCGAAGAGCGCGAGCAGCACCGGTAGCGCGGCCAGGAACGACGGGACGACGAACCAGACGACGCGCGCGGCGATGGAGCGCGAGCGCGCGAACGCCGTGGAGGACGGAAGCGACGTGGTCACGTGCATCGGTGGTCCCCGCGTTCGTGGATATCGGTTGTGAAAGGGATCGGCGAGCCGCAACGAGTGTGCCAGCACGCGCCGTTCCGATAAAGGGCTAAGGCGTGCCGGGCGAGGGATCGAAAGGCTGGAGGGCGGACCGCGCGACGCGAAGGACGCGTCGGGACGCCGTCGGCGTCGGAGCGCGCGTACGCCGGCGCCGGCTGCGCCGCGGGCCGGATCGCGCGCGGCCCGGCGGTCACCGAAGGACGCGCGCCGTGTTGTCCAGGCTGACGCGCGTCATCGCCGTGATCGCCTCGGCGCGGCGCAACACTTCCCCGCGCTCCACCCGCAGGAGCGCGCCGACGCTGAACTCCTCGACGGCGAACGAGGCGAGCACGCATCCATAGACCACCGCGCGCCGGAGATTCGTGTCGGTGAGCCGCCCCATCCGCGTCAGCGCCCCCATGAATCCGCCCGCGAACGTGTCGCCGGCGCCCGTGGGGTCCACGACGGTCTCGAGCGGGAAGGCCGGGCAGATGAAGTACTCGTTCCGGCTCAGGAGAAAGGCGCCGTGCTCGCCCATCTTCACGACCACCGTCTCGGGGCCGAGCGCCAGGATCGCGCGCGCCGCCTTGTGCGTGAGCGACTCGCCCGTCAGCTCGCGCGCCTCCTCCTCGTTGATCAGGAGGATCCGGACCTTCGTCAGCGTCTCGAGGAGCTCGTCCCGCTTGTTCGCGATCCAGTAGTTCATGGTGTCCGCCAGGACGAGGCGCGGGCTCACCAGCTGGGAGAGCACGTCCCGCTGGAGGACCGGGTCGATGTTGGCCAGAAAGACGTCGCGCAGCTGCCGCACGGCGGCGGGCAGCTCGGGGCGGAAGTGCTCGAACACGTTGAGCTCGGTGCGCAGCGTGCGGCGCGTGTTCAGGTCCTGGCTGTAGACCCCCTCCCACCGGAAGGTGCGCCCCGGCGCCACCTCGAGCCCCGCGAGGTCCACGTCCGGCAGCGTGAGCGCCGCGCGCGCCTCGGCCGGAAAGTCGGAGCCGACCACGGCGACGAGATGGACGGGCGTGAAGTGCCGCGCGGCCAGCGTGAAGTAGGCGGCCGAGCCGCCGAGCACCTCCTCGACGCGCCCGGTCGGGGTCTCGATGGTGTCCAGCCCGAGCGAGCCGACGACCGCGATGCCCACTACATCGCCTCCGGCGCGCTCACGCCCATCAGGGAGAGACCGCGCTTCAGCACCGCTCCCGTCGCCCGGGTGAGGAGCAGGCGCGCCGCGGTGGTATCGGGATCGGTCCCGACCACGCGATGGAAGTGGTAGAAGGCGTGAAACCGGGCCGCCAGGTCCTTGAGGTACTGAGGAATCCGATGAGGCTCCCGGGTCCGCGCCGCCGCGGCGAGGAGCGACGGGAACGAGGCGAGCGCCCGGAGGAGCGTCTCGGTCTCGGGCTCGCACAGGAGCTCCAGGCGGGCCTCTCCCGGGTCGGGCTCGGCCACTCCCTGGTGATGGGCGTACTCGAGCACGTGGAAGATCCGGGCGTGCGCGTACTGCACGTAGTAGACCGGATTCTCCTCGCTCCGCTTGACCGCCAGCTCCAGGTCGAAGTCCATCGGGCTCTCGGCGCGCCGCATGAGGAAGAAGAAGCGGGCGGCGTCGACGCCGACCTCCTCCACCAGCTCCTCCATCGTGACGAACTCGCCGGCCCGCTTGGACATCTTCACGATCTCGCCGCCGCGCAGGAGCTTCACCCACTGGAGCGTGATCACGTCGAAGCGCTCGGGACCGTATCCCAGCGCCTGGAGCGCCGCCTTCATCCGCTGGATGTGGCCGTGGTGGTCGGGACCCCAGAGGTCGATCGCGCGCGAATACCCGCGCGAGAGCTTGTCGTCGTGGTAGGCGATGTCCGGAAGGAAGTAGGTCGGGATCCCGTTCGAGCGGACGATCACCCGGTCCTCCTGGTCGCCGAACGACGTGGACCGGAACCAGACGGCGCCGTCCTTCTCGTAGACGTGCCCGCTTGCGCGCAGCCGCTCCAGCTCGGCCTGGACGCGCCCTTCCCGGTGGAGCTCCGATTCGCGGTACCACCGCTCCATCCGCACGCCGAACTGCTCGAGCTGCGCTCGCTGCCGCGCGACCATGAGATCGATCGCGGCCGCGCCGAAAGCGGCGCGCTGCTCCCGCTCCGGAAGCTTCAGCCATGCCGACGCCCGGGCCTCCTCCAGCCGCGCGGCCACCTCGGCCACGTAGGAGCCGGCGTATCCCTCCTCGGGGATCTCCGGCGCGGCCAGCCCCCGCGCCTCGCAGTACCGCGTGCGCACCGAGGCCCCGAAGAGCTCGGCCTGGAGCCCCGAGTCGTTCACGTAGAATTCCCCGTCGGCGCGGTAGCCCGCCGCGTTCAGGATGCGGATCAGGGAGTCGCCGAAGGAGGCGGCGCGGGCGCTCACGATGTTGAGCGGGCCGGTGGGGTTGGCGCTGACGTATTCGATGAGGACCCGCTCGCCGCGCCCCGATTCCGACGCGCCGTAGCGGTCGGGGTCGGCGAGGATCCGGCGCACCGCGTCCTGGAGCCACGGCGAGGCGAGGCGGAAATTGATGAAGCCGGGTCCGGCGAGCTCCACCTTGCCGAGAACGCCGTCCTCGACCTCCAGCGCGGCCACGATCGCGTTCGCCACCTCGCGCGGCGGACGCCGGGAGGCCTTGGCCAGCGAGAGCGCGACCGCGGACGCCCAGTCGCCGTGGCTCTCCTCGCGCGGCACCTCGACCTCGACCGCGGTCCCCTCGGGCAGCGTGAATCCCGCCTTCCCGACCGCGGCCGCGAGGCGCTCGGTCAGGTAGGCTTCAATCGGCCACGAGTTCACGTCGGGCGTCGCCCCAGAGCTTGTCGAGGAGGTAGTACTCGCGGGCCTTGGCATGGAACACGTGCACGACGACGTCCACGTAGTCGAGGAGGATCCAGCGGCGCGCCTCATAGCCCTCGACGTGCCAGGGCTTCATCCCCTCGGCACGGAGACCATCGTCCACCGCGTCCGCGATGGCGCGCACCTGGACTTCGGAGCTCCCCGTCGCCAGCACGAAGAAGTCACAGACGCCGTCCAGCTCGCGCAGGTCGAGGATCATCACGTCCTGGGCGCGCTTGGTCAGCGTGAGGCGGGCGGCCGCGCGCGCCAGGGCCTGGGAATCGGAGTGCCGCTGCGCGTCGCGCGGCTCGGGCTCCGGCTGTTGCTGTTTCACCGGCGGCGCGTCACCGCGTAGCGGACCGCATCGGTCAGCGCCGTCCGGGCGGCGTCGTCCTTCACGTGGTCCAGCTCCGCCTCGGCCTCGAGGGCCAGCGCGGACGAGCGCTCCTCGCTGACCTCGACGCCCCCGTTTTCGGTGACGAAACGGACCACGTCGCCCCAGTGGCCGTTCCGGAACTCGCGGTTCTGGATCATCGCGCGCATCTCCCGGCGCGCCGGATCGGAAGCGTTCCGGAGCGCGGTGATGAGCGGCAGCGTGATCTTCCCGCCCTCGAGGTCGCTTCCCATCGCCTTCCCCATCACGTTCTCGGCGCCCAGATAGTCGAAGATGTCGTCGGTGATCTGGAACGCGAGGCCGACGGCG
>DATJEJ010000211.1:0-4314 GCA_035496795.1 Candidatus Omnitrophota bacterium | reverse complement strand
CGCGGCGACGCTGATCCACGCGCATTGGCCGGGCGCCCTCACCCTGGTGCTGGATGCCGGGCCATCCGTTCCCGAAGCACTCCGGGGCCCCGGCGACACGGTCGCGCTCCGCTGCCCGGGAAGCACCTTCCTGCGCGAGGTCATCCTGGCGGCCGGGGGGCTGGTCGTGTCCACTTCGGCGAACGCTCCGGGAGCGCCGCCGGCCGTCACGGCGCCCCCTCCCGACGACGTCCCCGACGGCGTCGCCCTCGTGGTCGATTCGGGCCCTCTTTCGGGCGCTCCATCCACCGTGGTACGCGCGGAGGGAGAGCGGGTTACGGTGCTCCGCGAAGGGGCGGTGACGCTGCCGGGAAGCGCCCCTTGACGCCCCCCCGGGGGGCCCCTAGACTGGGCTTCGCGACGCTGTTTCTCCAACATTGCGAGGCTCATGTTCCAGGTCCTCATCGTCTGCACCGGGAACACCTGCCGTAGCCCGATGGGCGAAGCGATTCTTCGCTCCATCCTTCCGGCCGACATCGCCGAACGGGTGACCGTATCGTCGGCGGGGTCGAGCGCTGGGGATGGAGCACCGGCCGCCGCCTACGCCATCCAGACCGCCTCTTCACGAGGCCTCGATCTCACGAAGCACCGCTCCCGCCCGCTCACGGCGGCTCTCGTCCGCGATGCCGATCTGGTTCTCGCGATGGAGCCCGCCCACGTCTCCGCCGCGCAGAGCCTGGCGCCCGATTCTGCGGATCGGGTCCACCTGGTATCCGAGCACGGGGCCGAGGGGGGAGCATCGGACGGCGTCAGGGACCCAATCTATGGGGGTCCAGACGATTACGTCGATACATTCAACCGGATTCGAAGTCACATGCTTCGCTGGCTCCCGGTCATCCGGGAGGCTGTCGAGCGACGGGAAGGCGTTCGATAGGCGGCGTCCGTCCGGACGCCGTGGCCGTTTAAAGGAGGAGCGATGTCTCGCGAGCCGAAAGGCTTCATCTGGATGAACGGGAAATTCGTCGCCTACGAGGACGCCAAGATCCACGTCCTCTCGCACGTCGTGCACTACGGTTCGAGCACGTTCGAAGGGATCCGCGCCTACGACACGCCGAAGGGGACGGCGGTCTTCCGGCTGGACCGGCACATGCAGCGCCTGCTCGACTCCTGCAAGATCTCGCGGATCGACTGCCCGTACTCCGTCGGCGAGCTGATGGACGCCGTCAAGGAGACCGTCAAGAAGAACGGCGGCGGCGCCTGCTACATCCGCCCCGTGGTCTATCGCGGGCACAAGACGCTCGGCGTGAACCCGACCGGCGTCCCGGTGGACGTGGCCATCGCGACGTTGAACTGGGGGAAGTACCTCGGCGCCGAGGCGCTCGAAGCCGGCATCGCGGTGAAGGTCTCCTCGTGGCGGCGCGCCGCGCCCGACACGTTCCCGTTCATGGCCAAGACCGGCGCGAACTACATGAACGGCCAGCTCATCAAGCTCGAGGCGGTCACGGACGGCTACGAAGAGGGGATCGCCCTCGACTCCTTCGGCTTCGTCGCCGAGGGGAGCGGGGAGAACATCTTCCTCGTCAAGAACGGCATCCTGAGCACGCCCACCATCGCGAGCGCCATCCTGCCGGGCATCACCCGCGACAGCATCTTGGAGATCGCCAAGGACCTCGGGATCGAGACGCGCGAGGAGCAGATCCCGCGCGAGTCGCTCTACATCGCCGACGAGGTCTTCTTCACGGGGACCGCGGCCGAGATCACGCCCATCACGTCGATCGACCGGCTCCCGGTCGGAAACGGCCGCGTGGGCTCCATGACGCGCCGGCTCCAGGAGTCGTTCTTCGACATCATCGAGGGGCGCGAGCGCGACCGGCATGGCTGGCTCTTCCCCGTGGAAGCGCGCGCCAAGGTGCAGCGGGCCGCGAAGAAGGCGCGCTAGAGCGCCGCGCCCGCCCGAGCCCGTGCCTCGATCATGAATCCGCGCACCCCTGACGCTCCCGTTTCGGACGCGCCCGCCGCCCTTCCGGCGGCGGCGCGCCCGCTCGCCGCGGTCGATCCCGAGATCGACGCCGCGATCCGGGCCGAGGTCCGGCGCCAGCAGAGCACCGTCGAGCTGATCGCTTCCGAGAACTTCGTGAGCGAGGCGGTGCTCGAGGCGATGGGATCGCCCCTCACGAACAAGTACGCCGAGGGGTATCCCGGAAAGCGCTACTACGGCGGCTGCGAGTTCGTGGACGTGGCCGAGACGCTGGCCATCGAGCGGGCCAAAGCGCTCTTCGGCGCGGAACACGTGAACGTGCAGCCGCACGCGGGGGCGCAGGCCAACTTCGCCACCTACATGGCCCTGATGGCGCCCGGGTCCACGCTCCTGGGCATGGCGCTCGCTCACGGCGGCCATCTCACCCACGGGCACAAGGTCAGCTACTCCGGCATCGTCTTCAAGGCGGCGCAGTACGGCCTGTCGCCCGAGACGGGCCTCCTCGACTACGACCAGGCGGCGCGGCTCGCGCGCGAACACCGTCCCGCGGTGCTGGTCGCGGGGGCGAGCGCCTATCCGCGCTTCTTCGACTTCGCGCGGCTCCGGGCCATCGCCGACGAGGTCGGCGCGCGCTTCGTCTTCGACATGGCGCACGTCGCGGGGCTGGTCGCGGCAGGCGTGCATCCCAGCCCCGTCCCGTTCGCCGACGCGGTCACCACGACGACGCACAAGACGCTGCGGGGGCCGCGCAGCGGGATGATCCTCTGCCGGTCCGAGTTCGCCAAGGCGATCGACAAGTCGGTCTTCCCGGGGATGCAGGGAGGGCCGCTCATGCACGTGATCGCCGCGAAGGCCGTCTGCCTCAAGGAGGCGGCCGCGCCGGAGTTCCGCACGTACGCCGAGCGGGTCGTGGAGAACGCGAAGACCCTCGCGGCCGAGCTCACGGCCCGGGGCTTCCAGCTGGTGACGGGGGGAACCGACAACCACCTGCTCCTCGTGGACCTGAAGCAGGCGGGCTTCTCCGGCGCCGACGCCGAGACCGCGCTCCACGCGGCCGGCATCACCGTGAACAAGAACGCCGTCCCGAACGATCCGCGGCCGCCGGCCGTCACGAGCGGCATCCGCATCGGCACTCCGGCCGTCACCACGCGCGGGTTCGGCACGGCCGAGATGCGCCGCCTCGCCGCCTGGATCGACGAGGCCATCCAGAAGCGCGCCGAGCCCGCGTCGCTCGCGAAGATCCGCGCCGACGTCGAGGCGCTCTGCGCGGCGTTCCCGCTCTACCCCCGCCGGGCCGCCTGATCCGCCAACGCATGCCCGAGACACCGTCGCTGACCCTCGAGGAACGGACCGCGCGGGTGCGGGAGGAGAGCGCCTTCGTCGCCCCCCTGCTCTCCGCCATCGAGGGGACGATCGTGGGACAGGCGGCGATGATCCGGCGCATCCTGATCGGCCTCTTCGCCGACGGCCATCTCCTCCTCGAGGGGGTTCCGGGGCTGGCCAAGACGCTCGCCGTGCGGACGGTCGCGCAGGCGATCCACGCCCGCTTCCAGCGGATCCAGTTCACGCCCGATCTCCTGCCGGCGGACCTCACGGGCACCCTGGTCTTCGATCCGCAGCGCGGCGCGTTCACCACGAAGTTCGGTCCGGTCTTCACGCAGATCCTCCTCGCCGACGAGGTGAACCGCGCGCCGGCCAAGGTCCAGAGCGCGCTCCTCGAGGCGATGCAGGAGCGGCAGGTCACGATCGGCGACACGACGTACCCGCTCGACGCGGTCTTCTGGGTGCTCGCGACGCAGAACCCGATCGAGCAGGAAGGCACCTACCCGCTCCCCGAAGCGCAGATGGACCGATTCCTCCTGAAGATCAAGGTGGGCTATCCCACGCCCGAGGAGGAGTCGAAGATCCTCGACCGGATGGGCGGCGAGGTGCCGCCGCTCCCGCAGCCGATCGTGCACGCCGAGCAGATCGTCGCGGCGCGGCACGTGGTGAACGCGATCTACACCGACGAGCGGATCCGCCGCTACATCGTGGATCTGGTGCACGCCAGCCGCGAGCCGGAGCGCTTCGGCCTGGATCTCCGGCCGCTCATCCAGTTCGGCGCCTCGCCGCGCGCGACCCTGGCGCTGGCCCGGGCCTCCCGCGCCAACGCCTTCCTGGACGGCCGCGCCTACGTGACGCCCGACGACGTGAAGCTGCTCGCGCCCGACGTCTTCCGCCACCGCATCCTGCTCACCTACGAGGCGGAGGCGGAAGGGGTGCCCGTGGACGAGGTGACGCGCCGCATCCTCGCGCGCGTGGAAGTGCCGTGAGCGCGGCCGGGGTGCCCTCGCCGTGATCACCCCCGAGCTCCTGGC